>JACQEL010000860.1 GCA_016200595.1 Deltaproteobacteria bacterium | reverse complement strand
AGCCGCACAGATTATTCTGGAGCAACACGCCGCGCAGGTGCACTACACCATCACCGTGGGGCCGGCGACGGTTTTCGGTGAAACGCAAGTCGAAGGCACGGGACAGGTCGATCCGTCACTGGTGACCCGCGAACTCGTGTACCAGCCAGGAGAGCCTTTCTCGGCCACAGCCGTGGAGCAGTCACGTAAGAATCTCCTCAAGCTTGATCTCTTCAGTTCCGTGCGCTTCCTGCAAGAGGACTCGCCGGCCAATCCGAGCATTATTCCGATGCGTATCCGGGTGGACGAAAAACCGATCCACGAGTGGAAACTCGGTATAGGCTACGGCACCGAAGACGAATTTCGCGGTCAGGTACGCTGGCAGAATAATAACTGGTTGGGCGATGGTCGCCGGCTCGACGTGCAAGTCAAGGCCTCCGCCATTAACCGGCAAATCGAGGTGAGCTTTGTACAGCCCCACTTTCTCGGGGCGCGCAATCGCTTCTCGCTCTCGGTCCTCCCACAGCAAGTGGATGAACCTGGGTATCTGTTAAATGGGGTTAGACTGCAACCGCGACTGGAGCGCGACTTTTCCGAAACCTTGACGGGCTTTGTGGCCTATCGTGTAGAGTACGACCGCTTGAGCAATGTCAACCCAGCCACGATCAGTATGCTCAAAGAGTTTCAACGGAAGGGCATCCTTTCGGGTTTTGGCTTGGGCTTGGTGTGGACCACGACCGATGACCCCCTCAACCCGCAGCGCGGCGGGGTCGTCTCCTTCTCTGCCGATCAGGTCGGGGGCTTTTTGGGCGGCGATTTCAACTTCTTTAGGCTGCAAGGCGAAGCCAAAAAATATCAGCTCTTAACTTCCCAGACCGTACTGGCCACGCGCCTCAAGCTGGGCTTCGCTGATCCTTTCGATGGCAGCGACGAGGTCCCGCTCTTCGAGCGCTTCTTTGCGGGTGGGGCAAATAGTGTGCGCGGCTATGGTCGCCACCGCCTCGGACCGATATCCACAGCCGACGACCCGGTGGGCGGACGCAGCCTGATTGAAGGCTCGCTGGAGTTACGTCGGCCGCTGTTCGCCAATATCGGCGGCGCACTCTTTCTCGACGTCGGTCAGGTCTCCTTGCACTCGTTCGATGTTCCTCTTGATGATCTCCGCTTCGCGCCGGGCTTCGGCGTCTCCTACACCACGCCAATAGGTCCGGTGCGACTGGACTTAGGATTCCCGCTGGATCCCCCACATGGAGACCAGCCTTGGCAGGTCCATTTTAGTATTGGGCAGTTTTTCTAGGTCTCTATGCCGAACAACTGGACATGGCGATGGTTCCGCCGGGCTACCTGGGTTTTCGGTAGTCTCATCAGTTTACTACTCTTGGTTCTGCTTGCGGCTACTCTCTACATGCGCACCGCGCGCTTTCAGGAGTGGGTCCGCAGCCAAGCCGTAGCTGCGCTCAGCACCTCGCTGAACGGCGAGGTCTCTATAGAAGGTATCAGTGGATCGATCTGGAGTGAGATTGTTTTTCACAATCTGTCAGTTCGCCAGAATAATATGGAGATCCTCTCGATCCCACAAGGAACGTTAGCAGTGCAGCTGTTCCGGCAAATCTTCTCTTTTTTCTCTTCGTCGACCCTCCACATCAGTTCTCTGACACTGACCACCCCTACCCTCCGCCTCGTGCAGGATCCCCACACAGGCTGGAATATTGCCACACTCGTCAAACCGGCACCGCAACCGCAAAAACCCAGTACCCTGCGCCTTTACGTCGATCGCATCGGTATGAATCAGGGTGACGTTATCATCCGCAACCCCGCCGGTGAGGAATCACGTCTCACGGCCCTGTCTATGGACGGAAGCTTAGCAGTGCTCCCGGCCGGAACCCAGGTTGATCTGTCCTCGCTGACGTTCTCGCTCGGGCGGGCAGACATTCCCGCAGTGCAGTGGAATGGCGGCCTAGCGTACGACGCGACGCAATCCCCAGCGGTCTTGACCTTGCGACACACCGATCTGCGCAGCGGAGACTCACACGTGCAGATTGCTGGCTCGGTGCACGATCTTTCCGCACCGATAGTAGCACTCACTGTCGATATCACGCAGCTTGCCAGCGGGGATGTACAACGTTTGGCACCGTCAGTTCCATTACAACAAGATCTTTCCGGCACCCTACAGGTGTCGGGTCCGCTGTCGGCCCTGCAACTTGAGGCTACCCTGAAGGCACCAGATGGCCGCGTCACGACAACGACGACGGTTAATCTACGCCAGACGCCGCCGCATTATCAGGGAACGCTTGCCGTTGAGCGCTTCACCCTCGACAAGGTGCTGAAGAGTGACAAGGTAGGGGGAGAGGTTAGTGCCCAGCTCTCCTTTGCGGGAGAAAGTTTGCAAGCAGGAGAGGGCACACTACAAGCGCAGGCCGCGGATCTAGTCGTGCGCGGACAGAAGATCGGGAACCTCGCGGTGAGCGGCAACTTGGCGAAGGGGCAGGTCGTGTTCACTGGAGAGGCACGGGGTCCGGTAGGCGCAGCTAGTTGGAAGAGCCAACTGCGCCTGGGTACCCCGCTCGCCTATGAAGTAAACCTTACAGCCCGAAACATTATCCCAGCACCGTTCCTGGAGAACAAAATCACGCTTCCCCTCCATCTCAATTTTGACGCCTGGGTTAAAGGCAGGGGCACGAGCCTGGCGGAGATCGACGCCGCGACTAAGCTGACGCTGCTCGAATCTCAACTTGGGTCTCTGACCAACGTCCGCGGGCAAATGACCGGGAAACTGCAGCAACAACAGTTGACGCTCGACTCCCTCACATTAGAAGCAAACGACACCACACTGACGGCGCAAGGAAAGCTCGGAGATATTTTGCAGACACCACATGGCGCCATCACCTATACCGTGCTCTCGCAGAATCTCACTCCTTGGTTGGCGTTGCTCGGCCAACGAGGGGCCGGAGCGCTACGGCTGGAAGGAAGCACCAACGGCGCGCTGACCGCCTTACAAGTGGAAGGAAAGGCGACGCTCAGCCATTTCCACATTGCGACCTCCACCCTACAGAACGGCGCGCTCAGCTACACGTTTAGTGGTATAGGCAGCCCGCAGCCACACGGCCAGGTCACCGCTACGCTGACACAAATGGCTGCCGGCATCTCCTGGCGTACGGCGCAAGTGAATCTCACTTTGAGTGGCACCCAGCCAGTGGAAGTGCAGACCCAGTTCATTGGCCAAGACCAGCAAAAACGCACCCACCGTTTAGCCACGCAAATCCACTATCAGCCCGAGCGGGTGGAGGTCCTCATCAGCGAACTTGCTCTCCAACTGCCCACCGGGACTTGGCACAACAGTCAACCCGCACGTCTGCTGCTGCAAAATAAGACGCTGACGATTGAAAATTTTTTACTCCAGCAAGCGGACCACACGGTGAGCGCGACCGGAACCTTTGCCTGGCAAGGGCAGCAAAACCTGCAGGTGCAAATCACCCGCGTGCCACTGGCCGACCTCCAGGCACTGCTGAGACCTGGTCCGCAAATCAGTGGATCTCTCAGTACCGAACTGCGCGTGCAAGGCACGGCCACAGCTCCCGAGATAGCCATGGACCTCAACACCAGCGCCATTACCGTCGCCGGACAGACCTATACTGGACTCACCGCACACGTTGGCTACCACCAAAAGCAACTCCAGGTGAATGCGCTCTTGCAGCAGGACCTCACGCATACTCTTACCATTGCAGGGGGCATCCCTTTATCGCTGCAGTGGGAAGGAGAACCCGCGCCGCCGACGCTCGGTGAAGCAGATCTGCGGGTACACTCGACCGGCCTGAGCTTAGCATTCCTGAATTCACTCAGCCCGGAGATCCAGGACGTCAAAGGGACGGTGAGTATTAATCTTCAGGTCCGCGGTCCCCTGCAAGCGCTCGTGCCGTCGGGAACCGTACAGTTGCAACAAGGTCAAGTGCGTGTGAAAGCACTCGGATTCACGTTGCAAGACATCGCCGCGCAAGCCGAGCTTGCTCCCGGAACTATAGCGATTTCACAGCTCACTGTTCGTGCTCATGACGGACAGCTCACCGGGAATGGCCGGCTGTCCCTTCAGCATTACACCATCACCAACTTCGAGCTGAGTCTCAACGCCGACCGGTTCCGCGTGATTGACACACGGGAGTATAGAGCAGCCGTGTCTGGGCAGCTCAGCGGTTCGGGTTCGCTTGAGCACCCCGTGCTCCGCGGTGACGTCAAACTGGTGGAGACCACGCTCCGTCCGGACTTTTCCCTGCTCAAAAGTGGTCCAGCCAAGCCAGACCCGACGATTGTGGTGATTCGTACTGAACAAGACTTGCAGGCACAAATGCAGCAGCCCACGCAATCCACCGCACAGTCTGGAGAGCCTCCTCTCAGTGGTAGCGTGTATGATGGTCTCAGTATCGATCTTACGGTCACCGTGCCCCGTGGGACCTGGGTATATCTCGACGAGGGAACCCTCGAACTGATGGGGCAAATTCGTCTCCGCAAAGACGCGGCTCAGGAGCTAGTCTTCGTCGGGACAATCGAGACCGTGCGCGGATGGTATACGTTCCATAACCGCAAGTTTAATCTTGAGCGCGGCCAGGTGATTTTTACCGGCAGCACTCCGATTGATCCCAGTCTTGATATCGTCGCACGCTATACGCTGAAAAACTATAAGATTGACCTGGTGGTCACTGGCACGGCTCGGACACCGGCCCTCACCTTGCGGAGTGAGCCCAGCCTGGAGCAGGCAGATCTCGTCTCTATGCTGATTTTTGGCAAGACTACGGATGGGCTGAGTTCGGGCGAGAAATCCTCCCTGCAATCTGAGGTGCTCAGCGCCACCGCCGGTTACTTCGCCAACGACCTCCGCCGCTCTGTCGCCGAGCAGTTAGGTATCGACGACTTAGAGTTCGACATCGGCAAGACCATTGGCGAAAGTCGTATTGGCGCGGGAAAGTATCTCAGCCAAGACATCTACGTCTCAACCTCACAAGCAACCGGGAGTAAGAACAACCAGGGCCAGGAGTTTGCGCTTGACTATCAGCTTGATGTGAACTGGCAACTGAAAGCGTCTACGACGACGGAAGGCAACAGCGGCATCGATATCTTTTGGGAGAAACGCTACTGAAACCACAACCTTCCTTCTGCCATTCCTCAGGCGATACCTCAGCGAGGCGATGAGAAACTAAACCAAGATGCATGAGATTGGTACGCTCGGGGTAGCGTGCGCTATGCGCACGTCTTCCCTGTACGCCACTATTTTCGTGCGCATAGCGCACGCTACGGCATGCAGGCTCAGGTGCATGAGTGTACGAATCTCCTGCCGTCTGCTTTAGAATGGGTAGTTCACCCCAGAGAAAAAGGCCACACCTTCGCTGCCGTAGCCAATATCGACGTAGCCCACCACAAACGGCGCGGCAATACCACGAAAGCCCATGCCACCGACGGGATGCAGCCCGCTCAGTGGATTCTCATCCATCTGATGGAAGACCCGCCCCACATCAATAAATGGCGCCAGCTCCAGAATCGCATGCGTACCGAAAATGTCGTGTTCTAGCACGTGCGTGCGCAGTTCCGCATTGGCCGCGAACAGATTACGGTCAATAAACCGCCCCTCACCAAAGCCGCGCAGCGGCTGCTGGAAACCAACTTCACTTCTATCGCCACCCAGGCGGCTTAAGGCCCAGAACGGCACCTGCTGGCCGACCGGCATGTAGCGCATCCCGAGATGGCTGGCAAGCGTGAAGCGCGGGCTCAGCGGCAGATAGTGGCGCGCTTCAAGGCCAAACATCGAGTAGGAGACTGAGCTGAGAAACCGCTGGTCGGTAATCCCACCCCAGACCGAGAGGAAGGCTCCATTGGTTGGCACATTCAGTGAGTTCCTGGTATCGTAGGAGAGGAGCAGACGGGTCACAAATTCATTACTGCCGCGCTGGAGACCATCCAATTGCGGAAAACTAGTCCCGACATAAGGGAGCGAGTCGAAGGCTCCGCGCCGGATGTCTACCAGGCGTGGCCGCAGATCAAGCGCAAGCTGCAACTGCCGCGAGAGGTTGAGCCCGAAGCGGGCAGTCAGCGCCTCCTGTTCAAGAGTATAGTTGGTCTCGTTGCCGGACCGGGAGCCGTTGCCCAGGCCAAAGAAGCGCTCTGTAGGGTCGCGATCGAAAAGCACCCGACCTTCAAATGACCACCAACGTTCACGCGAGAGGCCAGTTGAGTAGAAGAGATCTACCGTGCGGGCGATGCGTTCAGCCCCGCCAGCGGTGGCTGACCAGTAGATGTCATCGGACGGATACGACAAGACTTGGAGTGAGCTGCCAATTCCCAAGGTCGAGTTATAAGTCAAATCCCCATTCACAATACGGTTCACCTGCTGGTGTTCATCAAGGAAAAGAAATACCGGCATGATCCCGGCGGTCGTGCCTCCGTTCGGATCAGTGCCAACCTCAGGAATAGGGATGAAAGGCCAGCCGCGCGGATCAAGGTAGCCGACAAGATTTTGCCAAGAAGACGACTCGGTAGTATCCGCCCATCCCATACTACTCAGGAGCAGTAGCGCCAGCAGGCAAAAGCTTACTCTCAGGAGCACCGCCATTCCATCGGCGCACAGCACGCGCCTGATGCCAAGGGGAGTAGGATGATGATGGAAGTTGCAGCTCAACGCCGCACGCCAGGTTTCGGCTATCTTAACGAGATTTTTCAATGTTCGCGCAGTCCTCCAGTTGAGTTTCATTCTAAACAGCTTATCTAGATTTGACAGGCAGCCTACCGGGAAATTCAACTTGCACAAGTTCGTGGCGTTCTGCTTTGCCCAGCCCGCTGGCACAAGTGCTGCCGACAAGTCTCGCAGAAAGGAGCGAAACATGAGCAACATTACCCTCATTGCTCTCAGGTCCGCAGTACGTAAGGTTAAATGAGGCTGCCGTGGCGTGCAGAGACAGCGGTGCATTTTGGCAGAGGATTGACCTCTGAGGATTGTCGGGCACCGTGAATACAACAGGGAGGCGTTATGATGATCAGTCCTCTGGCAGGGAAACCTGCCCTACCGTCAATGTTGGTGAACATTCCCAGGCTCGTCACCGCTTACTATACTGGTCAGCCGGACCCGGCGGTGCGCGAACAGCGCGTCATGTTTGGTACCTCAGGCCATCGTGGCTCCGCCTTCAGGAACGCCTTTAACGAAGCCCACATTCTTGCCACCAGTCAGGCAATTTGTCGCTATCGTCACCAGCAGCATCTCGACGGCCCGCTCTTCCTCGGCATGGACACCCATGCCCTCTCCGAACCGGCCTTCGCCAGCGCTCTGGAAGTCCTGGCGGCAAATGGCGTTGACGTGATGGTAGATAAGGCTGCCGGTTACACGCCTACCCCGGTGATCTCCCATGCAATTCTCACCTATAACCGCGGCCGCCACACCGGTCTCGCCGATGGGATTGTCATTACGCCGTCGCACAACCCGCCAGAAGATGGGGGCTTCAAGTACAATCCATCGCACGGCGGTCCAGCCGACACCCAGGTTACGCGCTGGATCGAGGAGAAAGCGAACGCCCTCCTTGCCGACAATTTACGCGGGGTAGTGCGGATTCCTTACGAGCGAGCTCGCAGTGCGTCCACGACGCACAGTTACGACTACATCGGCGCCTACGTCAGTGATCTCCAGGCGGTGGTTGATATGGAGGCGATTCGCGGTGCACGGCTGCACCTCGGGGTTGATCCGCTGGGCAACGCCTCTGTGGCCTATTGGGGTCCGCTGGCCGAGCGCTATGGCCTGAATGTGGAGATCGTCAATGAGGCAGTCGATCCCACCTTTCGTTTCATGTCGCTTGACTGGGACGGAAAGATCCGCATGGACTGCTCGTCGCCCTACGCTATGGCTGGCTTGGTGGCGCTGAAGGAACGTTTCGATCTCGCCTTTGCCAACGACACCGATGTGGACCGACATGGGATTGTCACTCGTAGTGCCGGGCTGCTCAACCCTAACCATTATCTCGCCGTGGCCATTGCCTATCTCTTTCATCATCGGCCGAGTTGGCCGAGCCAGGCCGCGGTTGGCAAAACGCTGGTAAGCAGCAGCATGATTGATCGTGTGGCCGCCAATCTCGGTCGGTCACTGGTTGAAGTCCCGGTCGGATTCAAATGGTTCGTAGACGGACTGCTTAAGGGCTCGCTCGGCTTTGGCGGGGAAGAGAGCGCCGGCGCCTCATTCTTACGCCGCGATGGAACCGTGTGGACCACGGACAAAGATGGTCTCATTCTAGGCTTGCTCGCAGCGGAGATGTTAGCGACCACCGGGCGTGATCCCGGCGAGTTGTATCGCGCTCTTACTCAGGAGTTCGGTAATCCTGTGTATGAGCGCATCGATGCGCCAGCGACACTGGAGCAAAAGGCCATCCTGCAAAACCTCTCGCCTCAGGATATTGCTACCGCTGAATTAGCTGGCGAAAAGGTCCAGGCGATATTGACGACGGCTCCCGGGAACGGGAGTCCTATCGGCGGCTTGAAGGTCGTCGCGCAAAACGGCTGGTTTGCCGCGCGCCCGTCGGGCACGGAGGACGCCTACAAAATCTACGCCGAGAGTTTCCTTGGTACAGACCATCTGCGGCGCATTCAAGAAGAGGCCCAGAGCCTGATCGCCCAGGTGTTGGCGGCAGCGGGTACGCAGCGCGCATAATGATCGCCCGCCATACGCGTGACCTGGTTTTTCCGAACCGAATCAAATACTAATGCCGAAAAGGGCGGAGACGAACCGCCCCAGCGCATAGCCCAGGATGCCAGCGGCCCCGCCGAGCCCAACCACCTCTAGACCACTGGTGAGCACGGCGCGCCCGGAGAGGCGCGCGGACAGCGCGCCGAGGGTGAAAAGTGCGGCAAGCGCGAGTAACATAGTAACTGCGAGTGCAGCCTGGATCCTGAGGAACAGAAACGGCAAAAGCGGCACCACCGAGCCGGCCATAAACGCGACGGCGGTCACACTCGCATCACGAATAGGTGAACCAAGCCCCTCAGGGATCAACCCCAGTTCGAACGCGCCCAGCAGCTCAATCATCAGGTTTGGGTGAGCTGCTATGCGTCGCGTGACAGCGATGGCTTCCTGCCGGGGCATGCCGCGCCCAACCAGCGCTGCCAAGAGTTCCGCCATTTCTTCGCCCGGTTTGTCGGCAATCTCGCGTTGCTCGTTCGCCAGTTCGGCTTCGTACAGTTGACGCTGAGCGCGTGAGGCGAGGTACGATCCCACTGCCATAGATAGGGCTCCGGCCACCGTTGCAATCGCACCGGCGACCAGCACGACGACGTTCTGCGAGGTGGTCGCGGCAATGCCGGCTATCAGGGTAGTCGTGGAGATGAGCCCGTCCTGCCCGCCAAAAACTATTTCACGGATGCCGGCAAGACGGGCGATCCGCTCACGCTCGCCTGCGAAAGCTGGCGGCAGCCTGCACATCTCCTTCGGCTTCAGCCTCGGCAATCATGCGTGGGTAGATCCGCTCGATTTCACCCGTCTCTCCCCGAGCGGCCGCGCGCAGGTTCTCAAGGGTCGTGCCTATAGCGTGCAGCGCTTCCAGATGCGAATAGGCATGGACAGACTCCGCACCCGCAGCTTCAAAGAAGATCTGGGCAATTTCGAAGTATCCCTCGTGCAAGGCGCGAATGCCAAAGGCGGTGTAGCGACGGTTCGCGTCAGCTTCACCCGCAAGAGCAACTTGGAGGTTGATCTGAGTTTTTGCTCTTTCTGCCATCGGCAACCTTTAAGATACAATGAATTAAGTTTAGTCTAGTTAATTGTTACAGCAAGTCAGTAGTGTAGCGGTTCGCGGCAATAGAGCTGAGGGATGTCATTCTGAGGCCAGATGCGAAGAATGACAATTCCGCAAAATCAGCGTGGTAAGAACAGGGGACAAGCATGCAAATCGGCGTAGACATCGGCGGGACCTTCACGGACATTGTGGCGCTTCAGGACGACGGCGAAGTGGTACTGACGAAGGTGCCGACTACTCCGCAGAACCTCCTGCAAGGAATCGCCGAAGCAGTCAGGCGCGTGCTGGGTCTAGCGGGTGTGAGCCCTAGCGCCATACGGCGCTTCATCCACGGAACTACTATCGCCACCAACGCCGTCCTCGAACAGAAGGGCGCGGTAACGGGTCTTCTCATGACCGCAGGCTTCGAGGACGTCCTGGAACTCGGGCGGCAGAAGCGCT
>JACQEL010000893.1 GCA_016200595.1 Deltaproteobacteria bacterium | reverse complement strand
ACTGGGCGGCATGCGCTGCCAATCTTCAGGCGCAATCTCGGGATTGCTACAAGTCAGCCGTTCAGCTTCCATTGGCCTAAGACTAACAAATTAGCGGTGGCTTTTCACCATGTTTTTGCTACCCCCGTGAACGACTACCTTCCAGATTCAACTCCACGACGAGGAGCGACAGCGCCAGGAGAAGATCACCGGTAAGGTGCTGACCCTGGACCGGAGTTTGGAAGACACCTTACCCTATCTCTTCTCACTCCTGGGCATCGAAGACCCCACGGCGTCTCTGCAGCAGATGGACGCGCAGATCCGCCGCCGCCGCACGTTCGAGGCACTCAAACGGGTGTTCCTGCGCGAAAGCCTCAATCAGCCCCTCCTGCTCATCTTTGAAGATCTGCACTGGATCGACACGGAGACGCAAGGGTTTCTCGACACCCTGAGTGAGAGTGTGGCCAGTGCCCGCCTCCTCTTGCTGACGAATTACCGCCCCGAATATCGGCATGAGTGGGGGACGAAGACCTACTACACGCAGTTACGCTTGGCGCCCTTCGGTAAGGCCGAAGCCGAGGAATTTCTGGCGGCGTTGTTGGGGGCGGCGCCTGCGGCCACAGTGGGAGCGGCCTCTGGCCACTCGGGCGGCGGGCCGCCGCCCCCACTCGCTGCCCTCAAGCAACTGATCCTGGCGAAGACCGAAGGCACGCCCTTTTTCATGGAAGAGATCGTCCAAGAGTTGGTGGAACAGGGCGTGCTGCAGCCAGACTCGTCCGGAGGGTGGGTCGCGACCCACCCTACACCTGCGCTGCACCTGCCGCCCACCGTGCAAGGGGTGTTAGCGGCCCGCATTGATCGGTTGGCGGTGGACGAGAAAGAGTGCTTACAGCAGCTCGCCGTGATCGGCCGGGAGTTTCCCCTGAGTCTACTCCGCCACGTCCTCCCCCAACCCGAGGAAGAATTGTATCGCCTCCTCGCCTCGCTGCAGCACAAAGAGTTTCTCTACGAACAGCCGGCCTTCCCCGAGGTGGAGTACAGCTTCAAGCATGCGCTGACGCAGGAGGTGGCCTACGGCACGGTGCTGCAGGAGCGACGCAAAGCCTTACACGAACGTACGGCGCAGGCGATTGAAGCCCTCTACCGCGCCACCCTGGACGAGCACTACAGCGAGCTGGCGCATCACTACAGTCGCAGTGGCAAGACGCAGAAAGCCGTCGAGTACCTGCACCTGGCAGGGCACCAGGCGGTGCAACGCTCGGCCAATGCGGAAGCGATCCAGCATCTGACCACCGCCTTAGAGCTGTTTAAAACCTTGCCTGACACCCACGCGCGTGCCCACCAAGAACTCCTGCTGCTCGTCACGTTGGGCGTGCCGTTACTGGCCACCAGAAGTTTTGCTTCACCAGAAGTGATGGCTACCTATACTCGTGCCCGGGAGCTGTGCCAGCAGGTCGGGGAGACTCGCCAGCTCTTCCCGGTCCTCTTTGGGCTGCGGAGGGTTCATCATATGCGGGGCGAGTTTCTCGTGGCGCGCGAGCTGGGGGAGCAACTCCTGGGCCTGGCCCAGCAGGAGCATGACCCGGCCTTGCTCATGGAGGCCTATCGGGCACTGGGCAGTACCTTAGTCAATCTGGGCGAGTTCGGCGCGGCCCAGGCACACCTGGAGCAGGGCCTGACCCTCTATGACGCTCAGCACCACCACTCCGATGTGTTCCTCCTCTCCGGCGGCATAGAGCCGGGGGTTATTGGCCTCTGCTCTGCAGCCTTTGGCCTGTGGCATCTGGGCTATCCAGACCAGGCGTTACAGAAGAGCAATGCCGCGTGTACCCTGGCCCAAGAGCTGTCTCATCCATACAACTTGGCCGCCGCCCGGGTTTATGCTGCCCTGTTGCACCAGCTCCGCCGGGAAAGAGCGCTGACCCAAGAGTGGGCCGAGGCCGGCATCACCCTGGGGCGCGAGCAAGGATTTCCCATGTGGGTAGGGTCAGGGACTAGCCTGCAGGGCTGGGCGTTGGCCGAACAAGGACAGCTTGAAGAGGGGATGAGCCAGCTCCGCCAAGGCCTGGCCACCTGCCAAGCCGTAGAGGCAGGGATGTTTCAATCCTATTATCTTGCCCTGCTGGCTGATGCCTATGGGAAAGTGCGGCAGGCAGAGGAGGGGCTGGCCGCACTCGCCGAGGCGCTGATAGTGGTGGACAAAACGGGTGAGCGTTTCTACGAGGCCGAGCTATATCGCTTAAAAGGGCAGCTGACGCTGCAAAAGTCCGGCGTCCGAGGTCCGAAGTCTAAAGTCGAAGAAAGTCCGCAGTCCGAGGTCCGAAGTCCGGAGTCGGAAGCAGAGGAATGTTTTCTCAGAGCAATCGCGATAGCTCGCCAGCAGCAGGCGAAATCATTGGAGCTGCGGGCGGTGATGAGCCTGAGCCGGCTGTGGCAGAGCCAGGGCAAGAAGGAAGAAGCCCGCCAGCTGTTGGCCGAGATCTACGGCTGGTTCACCGAAGGGTTTGATACCAAAGATTTGCAAGAGGCCAAGGCACTGTT
>JACQEL010000892.1 GCA_016200595.1 Deltaproteobacteria bacterium | reverse complement strand
TCGCGTTGGCGTTCGCCCGCGGTGTAGCCAAAGCGACAAGCGCCGTCCACGCCGCGCCATTCCAGTTAGTGCGGAACACTCTACCATTGGTTACACCAACGTACACACTGTCCGCATTCGGCACGCAGATGGCGCTGGCTGTAGCGGCACTGGGGAACGCGATCCGAGTCCAGGGCGATCCGTTGGTGCGCGAGACGTACAGGGCCCCGCCTCCGACCGCAACGGTGGTGCCATTGGAATCGGTACACCGCATCGGCGGGTAGAACAGGCTGCCTTCGCCCGCCGGTACCGGCGGAGGAATGTAAGTCCAGGAGCCGAAGTCGCCGCTCGTCGTGGAACGCTCCGGACTCATGTTGTAGTACGTGTGGAATACCGTCAGGGGATTGTCGTGATTCACAGCGACATAGCCGCCGTCGCCATCGGCTGCATGGTCCCAAACCGAAGACCCAGTCCAGCGTTCAGTGCCGTTGTCCTGTGTGCCGCCAATGAGCCAGCGTGACGATCCCACATTCTGCGCGATGTATTCGAACTCGGAAATTACCAGGCCATTGTTGCAATGTACCCAGCTGTTGCCCCGGTCTGGACTTCGGAACAATCCGCCATCGCACCCTGCGTATACCATGTTCGGATTGCCAGGCTCGAATGCTATGGCGTGCTGGTCTGGATGGATCCCGGCACCGGAGTGGTTCGAGATGACAGTCCAGGTCCAGACGGAACCCGCAAGATTGCCGCGGTAAGCCTCAATGGCACAGAGGTACACTTCGTTGTCGCGATCCGGAGAAGCAGCGGCGAACCAGTCGTACCAGGCTTGGCCCGTGCTGATCCCGGGCGGCAATGACGACGCGGCCATCCACACGCCGCCGGCGCGCCTCCAAAGAAATGCATTGGCTCCGTTCGCTCCCCACGTATAGGCAACCGAGGGATTGGAGGGGGCGATGCAAACGGCGATGCGGTCGAACCCGCCGGGGCTGCCGGGTAGAGCGACCGCCACCCATGTGCTCCCGCCGTCGGTCGATCTCCAGACTCCATCACTCGAAGATGCAAGGATCTCGCCCGAGCCAAAGGCCACTGCCCACGTCCGCACCGCCCGGCGCTGAGTCCATGCGACACCTCCGTTGGTCGAAACGTACAGACCGCCGGTGGTCGCAGCAACCAAATGATTGCCGTTCGCCGGATTGACGCGCAGATCATAGAAACCCTGGCCGACAAACGGCGCTGTGCAGAGGGTGCTCCAAGTAGTGCCTCCATTCGTCGAACGCAGGATGCCAACGCCGAGCCAGGACCACCAATTCCCTTCGCCGGTGCCGCAATATACGATCGCAGCGTTGGTCGGATCGAACGCAATGGCACCGACGGCAGTAGTCGTCTGATAATCGGTGCGCGGCGCCCAAGAAGCTCCACGATCAAAGCTCTCCCACACGCCTCCATTGGCCGCACCACACAGCACGTGCGCGGGATGAGCGGGATCAACCACGATGGCGGCGACACGTCCAGATACATTCACACGGACCGAACCGTAGGTCTGACCGTTCGGGATCGTCGTGGGACCTAGGGAGCGCCACTGCGGTCCTGTACCGGTTGGCGGGCCGGTTGGCGGGCCCGTCTGTTGCACCGCCGTCATGTGCTCCTGCGCGATGCTTGCCGAGGTCGCGAGCGCTTGGGTTGTAGGAGTCTCGGGTAACAAGGATTCGCTGCGGGTCTTCCTGCGGCCGGCCATTTGCCCCGTAGGCGATGATGTGCGCTGCTCCACGCGCGCGTAAAACAGTTCCCGAGCATCTTCAGGAACGGCCGCCGCGATTGACGCCTCTGCAACTTGTTCGTAACCTCGCGCTTCGAGCAGTTGTAATAGACGCATTAACGGTTTTCCACCGGGAGCAGGTTGCGTGGCCGCAGCCATGTCCGTTGTATCCGAAGTCTGGGCGGCCACTATCTGTTCGTCATGAGGGCCTCGCATGTTTGCCTCCTCGAAATCGCCGAAGTGCTCGCCTTTAGCTATGTGTTGTCATCCGACGGACCGGATCTATCCTGATCTGTTTCGCTATCTGACAGCTCTTCGTTCCTTTTTTTCCCTTTCGCGATTTCCTCATTAAGTTCCTCGGCTGATGCTCCCGGAGGAAGTCGCTTCGCGAGGAATTCGCGCAGACGTTCTGCAGCGCGGCCACCGGTCGGCTCTGGCTCGTTGTCATTTGGCTGTCCGGGTACGGCAACAGCAGCCGATGGTGAAAGGGCACCCGTCCTGGGCAAGAGATCTTGTCTTGGGTTCATGAGATCCTCCGTGGGATTGATTTCTGTTACGCGAGAATTAGTGGTGTCATCTATCTAGTAATGCGAGCAAAACAGGCAGTACCTCTCTATTTCGGCCTCACCACCACGTGTCAAAGAGCTACGCAGTCCCTTGTTACAGTGCTCTCCTAGCAGAAAGCTTAGGATTGTCAATCTGTTATCGGTCAAAAAAAAATTAAATTTGTCCCGTTAGCGGTTAAATATTGCTTTCCCCAAGGAGAGGTCTTTCATACTGGTGCGGTCCCTCTCTGCAGCAGGCGTACCCACACACGGCACAAATTATTCATGCGGCCTGAGCAGCACGCTGCCCTGCCCTTCACTTGCCACTGACCGCTTTCTCGCTCTGGACTTTTTTGGCATTAGATCATCACATTGGGGGCGTATGCAGGATGTGATCGACTGGATCCTCCCGTACCTCACCACGGCTGAACAAGCCGTCTACCTCTACCGCAGGAAGCTAGGAAACGTTTTGTACCTTCGTCCGCTTCACCCCGCCATTGTCGGCCTTAAGCGGTCGTCGTCGCTTCCGGAAACAGATCCCGCATTTCTGGGATGATCCACCGGGGCACTTGGCCGCGGGCCACACGCTCGATATTCGCGTAGCCATTGGTGAAGCGCTTGCGAAAGCTATCCACCGTCGGGCCGGCGCTGTGCGGAGTCAACGTGACATTGGACAACGTCAACAGCGGATTGTGCGGATCGGCCGGCTCCTTGGCCTGCGTGTCGAGCCCAGCGGCTAATATCCGTCCTGCTTGCAGCGCTGCGATCAAGGCTCCTTCATCGACCACTTCTCCCCGACAGGTGTTGATCAGAATCGCTGAGGGTTTCATGCGCCCCAGGGCTTCGGCATTCACCATGTGCCGGGTGTCGTCGTTGAGGGGCACATGCAAACTCACGATGTCGGCGGTCGCCAGCAGCGTATCAAGTGGCACATACTGGACCCCTAACCTGCCCTCCTCCGCAAGACTTCTACGGAAAGTGTCATAGTAGATCACCTGAGCATCAAAAGCTTTTACACGCCGCGCCACCTGCTGGCCGATATTGCCCAAGCCCACCAGGCCCACCGTCTTGCCTTCCAACTCATAAATATTCACTGTGCGTGGGATACCCTGATGCCACCGGCCTCCGACCACGTTTTGATGGAAGGCTACTAGCTTGCGGTAGACCGCCAGCATGAGCATGATGGCATGCTCGGCCACCGCCACTGAATTAGCACCGCCATTCGAGCAAATGGGGATGCGGGCCTTGCGCGCTCCTGCAATGTTGACGTAATCGTAGCCGGCGCTCAGCACTTGGAGCAACTTGAGACGCTTGGCTTCGGTGTAGGCTTCGTCCGGCAGGAACCGTGGAAAGCCCGTCAGGTACTCGGCCTCGCGTATCGCCGCGGCAATCTCCGCAGCACTGGCAGCAGGCGGCACTAGCTGCAAGGTAAAGCCTGCCGGTTTCAGTTGCTGCGCCTGCGCGAGAATATCCGGTGGCATCTCAATCCCCTGGGCAAAAACGATGGTCTGCTCAGCCATGGCTCCTTCCCTCCTTACGTAAAGATCCTGGTTCTACTCCGTACCTTCCCTGTCCTTTTCCCTTCTCCATTAAGACCTGATAGCAATCGCGATGATACGGCCGCCCTCTCGACGTATCCCCTCAGGCGTTCTGAATTGCTCCAGTTCGCGCTTGATCTCTTCGCGAGCGGCAGTGCGCAGCGCTTCCGGCAGGTGGCCAAGGAAATTACCGAACGAACTCGCCTCGGCGAACTCGATTGCCGCCTGCGGTGACGGGTGATAGCGCACATGGGGCCGCACTTCCAGTTTTTGCACCGCAAACCCGCTCTGGCTTAAAAGGCTGCGGAGTTCGTCTGCGCTCACGCGATACATCCCACCACCCGAGGCCTCAAGGTAACGGCTGTAGGGTTCGCGCGCTAAGACTTGTGCCTTGATCGTCTGCAGCTGGTTAGGGTGATCCTTGGATCCGGTCGAGAGGCCTAGTCGGCCCCCCTTTTTCAGTACGCGGTAGATCTGTCGCAGCGGTTCGAGCTTTTCCGGCAGCCAGTGAAACACCGCGTTGAGATACACGACATCGAAACCCGCTTCAGGAAATTCCCGCAAATCGTCAGCAGTACCGACCTTGAAGCTGAGGTTCGCGCGCCCCTTGGCTTGCGCCAGCGCGATGCGCAGCGGCAGCGGATCGACCCCAATAATGGCGCCCGTGGGACCGACGAGGCCGGCCACATACTCCGCCAGCAGTCCCGTCCCACTGCCTACATCGAGTACCTTTTCTCCCGGCCTGATGGCGAGTTCTTCGATCAGCATCTGCCCCCCCTTGAACTGGTGTGCGGCACTGATGCGTTCGTAGTGCTGGGCAAGCTCCTGAGTATCCAAAGTCAAACTGACGGTGGACATACCTTCCCCTCTTCATAGTCGGATGAGGCTCTCGTAAGTCTAGGGTCACGGCGTACCATCGAGCTCCGAGAGCAGATGTGCATAGCGTCGCTGTCGCTCACCCCCAAATACGCGACCGAAGACCAGCACGTCCACATCTTTTCCTTCTTCGTCGGCCTCTTTCTGTAACTCCTTCAATTCCGCCGGGGGCAGGGCCTTCTTAGCAAACAAAAACAGCTCGCGATCTTCGGGCGTGAAAGCATCGTAGAGTTTGGGTTTCTTTTGCGCGCGGGGGGGTTGGGTTGTCTCCTTGAGGATAAATACACTGGCGGTTTTCTGTCGCCACTCGACCTCGATGAGCCCGCGGGCCGACAGCGACTTCACCACTCGTTTAAAGGTCGAGAGCGATACGTTAGCCAGCTTAGCCAGATCCTCATAACGTCCCCTGGCCTTGCCATTTTCGCTCATCAAGGACAGACGCACGTAAACTGCTTGCTCCGCAGGAGAAAGCTGGGATAGAGTGTCAGAGTGGCCCGTAAAAAAAGTCAGGCTCTTCATACGTCCGATAATGGCCAAGTATGTCTACCTTCGCAATGCAAAACTTCAATGAAATCAAGGCCCTGATGCACGCACCGCTTGCAGGTGCTAATTCCCAGGAAATCGCCACTAGTTAGCACCTCAGTTAGCACTAAAATCCGCACCTGACGAAAAAGGGAGAAGGCAAACATTTCGCCAACCACCGTGGAACTGTGGAACATTCAGTTCGACTCAGACGGCACGCTCTCGCCGTATCCGGCCCGGTCCATCCATTCGTCAAGTAAGCGATCCTCTTCGGCCTTGTAGAGGGGATAACGAGAACTCAGCATCTTCGCTTCGGGTCTGGTATCGACTAAGCGTTTCGCCTCCTGCTTGAGCCATTGCTGTTGCGGTTCGGAAAGCAAGGAGGAGAACTGTGCTTTCTGTGCTTCTCTGCGTGCCTGAAGGGCCTCCTCCGCGAGGGCCTTCTCGCGCTGCGCACGATCACGCTCGAGCCGGGACTGGCGCATTGCGAGGGTCTCGAACCCCTCATCGTTGGGCCAGATCTCGGCTTGAGGCGAGGAGAGGTAATGCGCCAAAACTGACCGGCGATTGCGCACGCGCTGGCCCGGCGGCCCGTGGGTCTCATTATAAGCGATGATTTCTAACTTCTCCTGAGCCTGCGGCTCCGATCCGGCTTTTTCCACGAGGCGGCGAATATTTTCAGGTGATAGCCACCCCCATTCCTGGCGATCGAGCCAGTCCGGCCAGGCTGCCGGTGGTTCGCTGTCCGTAGTAATCTTTAAGGGCGCTTCCGGTGCCCTACCCTCTTCGAGCGATTCGCCTGCCACTACCCGTAAATAATCTAGACCGTAGGGCAGATGATAAATGGTTCCGTCAAGACTCTTACGGGCGACGCCAAGTAAACCGAGCATAGCCAACTTTGGTAGTACTTTGCGGCGGAGATAATCCGGATCGATTCCAGCCGCCGTGCTAATTTGCCCATAACCAACCGGCACCGTATAGGCGTCCTGCTCAAGAGAGCGGATGCTATTGAGATACCCCACCACCAGTCGCACCTTGGCCGCAAGTCGGCTGCCGAGTTGAGTTGCGGCAACTACGTCGGCGAACCCTAAAGATCCGAGATTGGGAGACCCACCCCTGGGCCT
>JACQEL010000891.1 GCA_016200595.1 Deltaproteobacteria bacterium | reverse complement strand
CTCATAACGTGCAACTCAAGGGTACCACGACTGCGAGAAATAAGCAAAATTTCAGGGGGAAAAGGGAAGAGTTTTTACTGAAAGGTGCAACTCTCTTCGTAGAACCGGAGAGAAATGTTTATAGGTGGTGCTGGGTCCAGAAGACATGGAATATGGCAGCAGCGTAGTAGAATAATAATCCGGAAACCGCGCAAAGATCGTTTTGATGTTGCTAGTTCAGGCTTTTTCGCCAGGCTTCAAAGTCCTGGTAGAATTGGGTGCAATTAAACAAAAGGAGGAAAAGTTTCATAGAGACCGGCCGAGTTTGGCCGAGAGACTGAGGTAGCGATAGAACGTTGCTCGGGAAATGTTGAGCGTGCGGCAGACCGTCGTGATGCTCAAGGTCGTGTCCGTATGCATGGTCTTGGCCATGGTGACGCGCGGATCATCCGGCCGGATTGGTTTTCTTCCCCCACGGTGTCCCCGTGCCCGTGCGGCTTTGAGTCCGGCGCGTGTGCGTTCCTGGATGAGGCGTTGCTCGAACTGCGCGAGCGCCGAGAAGATCGTAAAAACCAGTTCGCCAGACGCCGTCGTCGTATCAAGGGCTCCATCACACAGAGAGCGGAAGCCAACACCACGTTCCCGCAGGGTGGCAATCAAGGTTACAAGATGGGGCATGGAGCGACCAAGCCGATCAAGTCGCCACACCAGGAGCACGTCCCCCGGCTGTAACATCTTCAGGCAGGCGTCCAGCCCTGGGCGTTGCGCCTGTCCCCCTGACCCTTTGTCAATGAAGATATGCGGCTTGCGGCACCCCTGCTGTTGCAGAGCATCAAGCTGCAGACTCAGGTCTTGAGCCCCCGTACTCACGCGCGCATACCCGATCAGCCTCCCCGCTGTCCGGAGGCGGATTTTTCGGCATGTCTTGTTTATTCGTGCAGGCACGGCAAAACGATACGCTGATTCCTGAGACGGGTAAATAAGATAGAAAGTGTACCCTTTCTGCCCTATTTTCTGGACACCGGCCCGTGTCTTAGCAAAGGATCGTTTGCTGAGACCACCAGGCATAGGGGGAGGAGAGAGCATGCCACAACTACAAATCCTCACCGCAGCTGAACGAGAAGAGTTCGAGTCGCCTCCGGTCCTCAGCCGTGTCGAGCGGCAACGGTACTTCCAGATTCCGCAAAGCCTTGACGCCGTGTTAACCACGTTGCGCACACCAACTAACCAAGTCTATTTCCTTTTGCGGTTGGGCTATTTTCGTGCGACGGGGCGCTTCTTCACGGGACCGTATCACGCGGCGGACGTTGCGGACGTCGTCGGTAAACTGGGCTTTCTGCCGGGCCTGGTGGCAGTGGATGACTACGATGAGAAGGCGACGGCGAGTCGTCACCGCAAACTCATCCTCGACTATCTCGGGTTTCGTGCGTTCGGTCCTGAAGCCGAAAGGGAGTTGGCACAGGAACTCCGAGGGATGGTACGTTCGCAAGCGCGGCCAAAGTTGATGCTGCTGCGGAGCGTGGAATTCCTGCAATCCCAAAAAACCGAGATTCCCAGTGTCGCTACGCTGACTGACTGTATTGCCCACGAAACGCGCCAACACCAGCGGCATCTGGCGGACACCCTGGCGGCACGGCTGTCGACCACGCAGCGCACCCTCCTCGACGCCTTACTCGAGAAGGTCGGCCCAGGAGACGAGCCCGCATCCCCGTGGCAGCGCTATCGGGTGACGCTGCTGAAACGGTTCTCACAGTCCGTGCGCCCCTCGCATATCAGGGCGAATCTCAACGACCTGCGTACCCTACGCGACCTCTACGGCCAACTTGACACAGTAGCCGAAGTGCTGGATTTGACCCAGGAAGGGATACGGTACTACGCCACGTCTGTGCTCAAATCCCAGGTGTTTCAAATCGGGCGGCGGGCAGACGAGGACCGACACCTCCATATGGTCTGTTTTGTCACCCATCAATACTACCGGCTGCAAGAGACGTTGGTCGACGTGCTGCTGACGTGTGTCCAGACGTTACTCAACACCTGTAAACGTGAACACAAGGAACGCTTCTACGTCAATCGGCTGGATCGGCAGCGGTCCGTGACCGCCTTTGCTGAGGTCGTGCACCAAGGCGTGTGTACCCCGCTCACCCACATTGAGCAGATTGCGTTTTGTGACCAGCTTGCGGCAGAGGAGAAAGTCTCCCGCATTCAAGACGTCCTGCGGACCGGCAAATCGCAACGGGTCGTGGTGGAACAACAGGTGGTGCACTGGAGCGACCCGCAGTCTGACGCAGCAGCGGAGGCGGAGTACTATAACCTCCTGGAAACCAGATCGCTCAAACTCCAAAATCGCGTTGCGGAGCTGGTAAAGGAAGTTAACTTCAGTGGCGATGAACACACCAACTTGATGGTGGCCCTCCGGTCTTACCAGGCCAAGAATGGTGCCATTGAGCAAGGAGCCCCCGTGGGATTTCTCGATCCGCAGGAACAACAGCAGGTGGTCACCGCCACGGGGAAACTTCGCGTATCTCTGTACAAAACTCTCTTGTTCAGCAAGCTGGCGGAAGCGGTGAAGGCGGGCGCGCTCAACGTCCGGCACTCGTACAAGTATCGCTCGTTAGACGATTACTTATTACCCCAGGACACCTGGCACCGCACGCGGCAGGAGTATCTCGACCGCGCGGGGCTCACTGCCGTGGCCGACTGCCAAACCCTCTTAGCCTCGTTGGCCGAGACACTGGATGCCCAGTTCTGTGCGACGAACCAGCGAATTCTCGCCGGGGAGAATCCCCACCTCACCTTCCATCCTGACGGGTCGTGGCACGTCTTCACGCCCAAGACCGAAACGGAGGAGGCTGGCGCCTTGTCGAGCGTCTTCCCTGAGAGCCGCTACATCTCACTGCTGGAAGTCCTGGCGACCGTCAACCGTCTCAGTGGTTTTGTGGACGAGTTCCAGCACTGGCACGTACGACACAACCGCGCAAAGCCGCCCGCCCGCACTTTCTTCGCTGGCATTCTGGGCTATGGCTGTTTCATCGGCACGCGAAAAATGGCACGGATCTCCACAGGGATGAATGAAGCCGAACTGGAGAATACAGTCCACTGGTACTTTAGTCTGGACAACGTCCACGCAGCCAACGACCGGATTCTGCGGCTCATGGACCAGCTGGCCTTACCTGAGATCTATCGTGCTCACCCCGGACGGCTCCATACCTCCAGTGATGGCCAGAAGTTCGAAGTGGCGGTTGATTCTCTCAATGCCAACTATTCGTTTAAGTACTTCGGGCACGGGCGCGGCGTGAGTCCGTACAGCTTTATTGATGAGCGTCACTTCCATTTCCATTCGACGGTCATCAGTTCCGCCGAGCGCGAAGCCGCCTATGTCATTGATGGCCTCATGCACAACGACGTGGTCAAAAGCGATATCCACTCAACTGACACCCACGGGTACAGCGAAGCCGTGTTCGCGGTTACGCACTTGTTGGGGTTTACGTTTGCCCCCCGGATCAAAAACCTCGCCAAGCAATCCCGCTCCTCGTTTCCCCAGAGACGACGGAAAGCCTACGAACACCAGGGGTTCCGCATCTTGCCGGACGGCTATATCGACACGCACCTGATTGCCGAACACTGGGAGGACATCTTGCGCTTTGTGGCCACGATCAAATTGAAGGAAACGACGGCGTCCCAGTTATTCAAGCGCTTGAATTCCTACTCCAAGCAACACCCGCTCTGGCAGGCACTGAAGGAATTCGGCAAGGTGATCAAAACGCGCTTTATCCTCGGCTACCTCGACGACGGCGCGTTTCGTCAAGCCATTGAGAAGCAGCTCAATAAAGGGGAAAGCTCGAACAAATTCTCACGGGCGATTTCGTTCGGGAACAATCAGGAGTTTTTGTACGGGGAGAAAGTCGAGCAAGAGATCGCGGAAAGCTGTCGCCGCCTCATTAAGAACGCCATTGTCTGCTGGAACTATGTGTTCCTGTCCCACAAGATTGCCCAGGAGCG
>JACQEL010000890.1 GCA_016200595.1 Deltaproteobacteria bacterium | reverse complement strand
TTTCGTGCGTTTTCTCTACCTCGCCATGTACCCGAAACGCTTCGAGGATGAGGTCGTGGCCGAGATGATGCCTCCACTCACGGCGGACAAGGAGAGCTTGTTCTGGGAGTGCTACGGAAAACGAGTCACCGGCCTCAGCTTCCGCGAGGCTGATAAGCTTAGTACCAAGGACAAGGAGTTCATTGACGCGCTGTTTCCTTCCATTCCGCTCTACCTCTGCATGTTGCCGGTTGAGGTGCAGGAGCAGATCGGTCAGGTAGGGCCTGACACGCAAGGCGCAGTCCATCTCTTAGAGAAAGTCGGCCTGCGCTTTCTCCGTCACGTCGATCCCTTCGATGGCGGGCCGTACTACGGGGCGAAGGTGGACGAGATCCTCTTGGTCAGACAGTTTCGCCGCTCTCGTTTGCGAGCTGACCATTCTGGTCGTCCAGCGGAAACTGGCCCAGAGCTGTTGATCGGCTGGGAGGGCGCTCAAGGCTTTTGCGCGGCTCGCGTCCCGGCGTATCACGAAGCCGCGGTTTTATGGTGTCCGGTTGAGGTTCTGCAATCGCTTGACTTGCCGGAGAACACGGAGGTAGGAACAATTCCATTCCTGTGACGGCTATGGCAGGCTCTCGCGTCGTTCTCATGGGTGACCCGACTTACTTTTCGATTCGTGCTGGGGCCAATCCCCACACGCGCACTGCCTGGGGCCGGCGCAAGAGTGTCGATCGCCACAAAGCGATCGCCCAGTGGCATGCCTTTGCGCGTCTCTTAGGCAGTTTCGACGTGCGTGTCCTGGTCGTTCCGGCCGATCCCAGGCTCACCGGTCTTGTGTATCCGGCCAACGCCGGGTTTCTCTTTCCGCTTGACGCCGCTCTTGCAGTCGCCGACAAAACCTTTTATCTCGCTAACCTGCTTCCTTCCCGGGCTGGCGAGCAGCCTGTGTATGAACGTTTCCTCACCCGCTGTGGCTTTCGTACTGCTCCTCTACAGGCGCGCTTCGAGGGTGAGGCTGATTTTTTCCCGGTGGGGAAGCACTATGTGTTCACTTATGGCCGGGTCGAAGCTCAACGGTTTCGTTTTCGGCTCGGGGTGCCACCGTACGAGCGCGTCTATGGGTTTCGTTCGGAAATCGGTGCGCTCTCCACCTTGCAACAGATCGTCGGGGATACGGAAGTGATTCCGCTTGAATTGTGTAACGAAGCCTACTATCACGGGGATACAGCGCTCTGTGCTTTCGGTCCCGAGCGACGTTTTCTGCTGACTTACCTTGACGCTTTGCTGCCGACTGCGGCCCTGAGGCTGAAAAAATTGTTTAAGGATGAACTCATTCCTCTTAGCGCGGCTGATGCCGCGTTATATGCGGCCAATTCATTCACGCTGAGGCGAGGCGAAAAGCAGTATCTCTTCATGCCAGCAGGTGTCAGTGAAACACTGCAGCGTCAAGTGAATGAACGGGGAGTCGAACCAATAGTGATTGATGTCTCAGAGTTTCTGCGTAAAGGTGGAGGCGCAGTGAAATGCATGATCGGTGACCTGGGACCGGATGAGGAAACCGGGCTGACTCCCGAACAGCAAACCTTTCGTCACCAGCGAGATTACCAGACACTTTTCCCTCAAGGGCAGGTGTGATTATAATCCAGGGCTAGGATGCGGAGGAGAATATGCCAATCTATGAGTATCGTTGCAACAAGTGCAAGAAGAGAGTGTCGGTTCTGACTCTGCGTATCAGTGAAAAAGTCAATCCAGAGTGCGACCGCTGTGGTAGTAAAGAGCTCTCGCGTTTGATGTCGCGCTTCGCCATGGTGAAATCCGAAGAGGCCCGACTTGACTCTCTTGCTGATCCCAGCAGTCTCTCTGGCCTCGATGAAAACGACCCCAAGAGCATGGCTCGCTGGATGCGTAAGATGGGCAAGGAGATGGGAGAAGAGTTCAGCGGGGACGAATTCGACCAAATGGTCGATGAGATGGAAGCCGGGAATATGCCGGATGACGACGGCGGCGTGGGCGGCGGAGATGATCTTGGTGGCGGGGGAGGAGATCTGGACTGAAAGCCGACAACCAAGGGATCGCATCGGCCCGTCGAGAAGAAGTTCCCTCTCCCGTTGTGGGCTGAGTACACAACATTTTTCAGCGCAAGCGCAGGAAATCAGGTTCCCTCTCCCTTGATGGGAGAGGGCTAGGGAGAGGGTGTTTCCCGGCCACATTCCCTGAAAATCACTTCTGTCACGGCCTCTAAGTTTTGGAGAACCTCATGGTTCCAAAACCTTGGCTTTGGCGACGTTCACACGGAGGCCCCCTCCCTCTAACTCCCTCCCACAAGTGGAGGGAGGAAAGAAACGGCGATTTCTTCCTCTACCCCAAAACTGTCGTGACGGATTCCAACAACACCACCGCCTCAGCCATCATTCCCTCCTCACGGCCGATAAATCCCATTTTCTCTCCGGTTGTTGCTTTGATATTGACCGCTGCTGACTCGACTTGCAGCACTACCGCGAGCCGCTTTTGCATGTCCTCGCGATACGGGGCCAGCTTAGGCTTTTCCGCCAGGATGGTCAGGTCGGCGTTGCCGATGCGAAACCCGCGCGCTTTGACTAATGCCATCACAACTTGTAGAAGCTCAAGACTCGAAGCATCCTTGTAACGTGGATCGGAGTCAGGGAAATGGCGCCCGATGTCGCCTTCGCCAATCGCGCCGAGCAAGGCATTGCTGAGGGCGTGGCAGACCACGTCAGCATCCGAGTGGCCGAGCAGACCTTTATCCCAAGGAATTTCCACCCCACCGAGAATCAGTTTGCGTCCTGGCACCAGCCGGTGAATGTCTACGCCATGACCAATACGGAAACTCATGGTGCCTATCCTACATGCGCCAAGCGCCATTTGACAGTAGTTCGATTGCAAGGTGGCTGGGACTGGCCAAACATGCCAGCGCCTTTCGGCTGTCGCGAAGACTGTTGCTGGAGCATGATGTGAGGCATATCGGGAAGCGGCTGTTGGTGAGAATGATACACGGGCCGTTGCCCTCATCCACGCACCGGACATCGGCACACCCGGTAGGGAGTAACTTATCAGCAGTTAGTCGAGAGAAGACTAACCGAAGACACTGAAAGTCACCTGCTTGATCACCATCGGGGTCGGCAATAAGGTTGATGTTTATTACCAGCTAGCGTACTCTTTTAGGTATCTTGCAAGTGATTGAGTCTATACGTCAGAAAGTCGAGAGCAGATGATCCAGACTGAGAGCATGGCGGTTCCAGAAGTCTTTCAGAGAGATATTGACCGAGCTGTCAGCATTCTCAAAGAAGGGGGATGTTCCGAGATCTTTCTCTTTGGTTCCGGGGCGGAAGGAAAAGCTAGGGACAGATCGGATATTGATTTAGCCATCCGCGGATGTCCTACAGGCCGCTTTTTCCACCTCTTAGGCAGGCTGCTGTGGGAGCTAGAGCATCCTGTTGACCTCGTCAATCTAGATACTGAGAACCCTTTCGCTCAATATTTACAAAAGGAAGGAGTACTCCTCCGCATTGGCTGAGAAGGTCATCTCTCAGGTCACCTTTGAGATCGGACAGATCGACCAACTCTTGGTGGCCTACGCTGACTTGTGGGAATGTACCCAGCAGGGCACGCCAGATCTGGTCGAGATGACAGCTATGGCCTCTGTGTTGCACTCTTTCTATAACGGTTTGGAAAATATCTTCTTGTCCATTGCGAAGGGACTGGACCAGGAAGTTCCCACCAGTGCCCAATGGCATCGAGACCTCTTGGTACAAATGGCCCGCGAGACGGCGAACAGAAACGGGGTCATCTCAGCAGAGTTGGCCCAGAAACTGGCCGATTATCTGGGCTTTAGACATTTCTATCGACACTCGTATTCGTTTTTCCTGGAATGGAGCGAGTTAGAAAAATTGGTGACAGGCCTACCAGAAGTCTGGGATCAAACAAGGAAAGCTCTGTCCGAGTTTCTTGACCGCTTGAAGCAATGATTCTCTCTCAATGAAGTCGCCCACGGGAGTTAGTAACATCATCCTGAAACTCCTCCGTACAGTCGCCGTCGGGAGTCTTGACAACACCTGAACAGACAGGCTACAGATAGAATCCTTATGGCGACCGTCGGCCAATACTTTTCCTTCCTGCCTTTCGCTTTCTATTTTGCCCCTTAAGGGGCACAATATTTCACACCTACACATCTATAGCTTTTTTCTCTTCTGATTCTCTCAGATGTTGCGGAGGTTTACGTCATGATCGTTAAAATGTCCAAGCGAGCAACCCCCGAAGAAATTGCCGCCGTGGAAGATAAGCTGCACGACTGGGGATACAAAACCGGCAAAATGGTGGGTGAGGAGATCACCCTGATCGGCGTCTATGGCGACATCACCCGTCTGCCGGTTGGTGAAGTACAAGAGATGGGCGGCGTCGAGAGCCTGATCCCCATTTCGCGTGCCTACAAGCGGGTTGCCCAGAAGGGTTCCCCTGGAAACCTGATTCACCGCACGGTCCGCATCGGCAAGGTCGAGGTCGGCGGTGAGGAACTGACCATCATCGCCGGTCCCTGCTCGGTCGAGAGTGAAACACAAATTATGGAGGCGGCCCGCCTCGTCAAAGAAGCTGGCGCCAAAGCCCTGCGCGGCGGAGTGGTGAAGTACCGTTCCAGCCCCTACAGTGGTTGGGAGGGGATCGGCTCTAGTTCGGAAGAAGCCCTGCGCAATGGTCTCAAACTGATTGTGAAAGC
>JACQEL010000889.1 GCA_016200595.1 Deltaproteobacteria bacterium | reverse complement strand
GTATGCGGCGTGATCGTCTTGGGCTTGGAGAGCACCATCCCGCGCTCGACTTCTTCCTTCTTGGTCCCCCGCAGGAGCACCCCGATGTTGTCGCCCGCTTGCCCCTCATCGAGCACCTTGCGGAACATCTCCACCCCCGTCACCACCGTCTTCACCGTCGGCTTGATCCCCACGATCTCTACCTCTTCCCCTACCTTCACCCGCCCCCGCTCGATCCGCCCCGTGGCCACCGTCCCCCGCCCCGAGATCGTAAACACATCCTCCACCGACATCAGAAACGCCTTGTCCACTTCCCGCTTGGGCTCCGGAATGAAACTGTCCACCGCCGCCATCAACGCCAGAATCGACACCTCCCCTAACTCCCCCTTCTCCCCCTCCAACGCCTGCAGCGCACTGCCCCGGATAATGGGCGTGTCATCCCCCGGAAACTCATACTTCGTCAGTAACTCCCGCACCTCTAACTCCACCAAATCCAATAACTCCGGGTCATCCACCATGTCCACCTTGTTCATGTACACCACGATCGCCGGCACCCCCACCTGCCGCGCTAACAAGATATGCTCGCGCGTCTGTGGCATCGGCCCCTCACTGGCCGCCACCACCAGGATCGCCCCGTCCATCTGTGCCGCCCCCGTGATCATGTTCTTGATGTAGTCCGCGTGCCCCGGACAGTCCACATGCGCGTAGTGGCGCTTGCTCGTCTCATACTCCACATGGGCCGTGTTGATCGTGATCCCCCGCTCCCGCTCCTCCGGCGCCTTGTCGATCTGATCAAAGGGCACGAAACTGGCCAGCTTTCGCTCCGCCAACACCTTGGTGATCGCCGCCGTCAACGTCGTCTTGCCATGATCGATATGCCCAATCGTCCCCACGTTCACATGCGGCTTCTTTCGCTCAAACCGCGCCTTCGCCATCGTGCTCTCTCCTTCGCAATTAAAGTCGATAAAGGAATAGCCCTGAAGAAAGACAGCAGGGTCCTTCCATCTCCTAGAGAACGGCCCGTTCGTCGTTTTCTACTAATCTCTGGGGAGCCGCATTCTAAAGGCTATTTCAGAAGAGTCAACCGTATCGGCTCGATACCGTTACCATCGATAATGAGCAAATGCTTTGTTTGCCTCAGCCATACGATGAGTGTCATCACGCTTTTTGACCGCTCCGCCTCGGTTCTGAGCCGCCTCAAACAATTCGCCAGCGAGCTTCTCGCGCATGCCCTTTTCCGGTCGTTGACGCGCGGCTTGGACGATCCAACGCATGGCCAAAGAGTTACGTCTCGCCGCTCGTACCTCAACCGGAACTTGGTAGGTCGCTCCACCGACACGTCGTGAACGGACTTCGACGATCGGTTTCACATGTTCGAGTGCCTGCTTAAAGACTTCGAGCGAGTCCTGACCACTACGCTGATTAATGAGGTCCATAGCCCCATAGAGAATCTTCTCTGCTACGCCCTTCTTGCCATCGCTCATCATCATGTTGACGAATTTCGTCACGGTCAGATCTCGGTGTTTCGGGTCAGGAAGGACTTCCCTTTTCGTGGCTGGTCCTTTACGCGGCATGTCCCTCTCCTCTCCAATCCCTATTTGGTTCTCTTCGTACCATATTTGGACCGTCCCTGCTTGCGCTCCTGCACGCCAATGGAGTCAAGCGTCCCACGGACGATGTGATAACGAACCCCAGGGAGATCTTTGACTCTCCCACCGCGAATCAACACTACTGAATGTTCTTGGAGGTTGTGCCCGATCCCTGGGATATAGGCGGTGACTTCGATCCCGTTGGTCAACCGTACACGGGCAACCTTGCGCAAGGCAGAGTTAGGTTTCTTGGGGGTCGTCGTATAGACACGCGTGCACACACCGCGCCGCTGCGGACACGCTTGCAGGGCTGGAGCGGTCAGCTTGCGTCGCTGCCGCTCTCTACCTTGACGAACGAGTTGTTGAATAGTAGGCATCTCCTCTCCTCTCTGTTACGCTCCGGTCGCCTGCGCGAGTGCCGTCGGCTGCTCTTCAGGCTTAGCTTCTAGGGTTCCCACTTCTAGCTGAGTGTAACTAGGAGTGCCAGTACCAGCCGGAATTAACCGCCCCATGATGACATTTTCCTTAAGTCCCAGCAGGAGATCGACCTTGCCGTGGATGGCGGCTTCAGTCAGCACTTTGGTGGTCTCCTGGAATGAAGCCGCAGAAATAAAGCTGTCAGTCGAAAGGCTCGCTTTGGTAATCCCCATCAGGAGAGATTTCGCTTCTGGCGGCTTCCCGCCATGGGTGAGCACTTTCTCAGTTTCCTCCTGAAAGCGCCATTTTTCCACTTGCTCGCCAATCAGGAACTCTGAATCACCAACCTCTGTCACTGTCACTCGGCGCATCATCTGCCGCACGATCACTTCAATATGCTTGTCGTGGATGCGTACTCCCTGGAGGCGGTAAATCTCCTGGACCGAGTCTACTAGCGACTTCGCCAGTTCTTTCTCTCCTAAGACCCCTAAAATGTCATGAGGATTCGAGGAACCATCCATCAACGGCTCCCCGGCACGCACATGGTCTCCCTCACGTACGCTGATATGTTTGCCGCGCGGGATGAGGTATTCCCGAGGTTCTCCTACTTCAGGGGTGATCACCACTTTGCGCTTACCTTTTGTGTCCTTCCCAAAGGAGACGATCCCTTCGATTTCACTGATCACGGCAAATTCTTTGGGTTTGCGTGCCTCGAACAATTCAGCCACTCGTGGCAACCCACCAGTAATATCTTTGGTTTTGGTCGTTTCTCGTGGAATCTTCGCCACCACATCTCCGGCTTCCATTCGTTGACCTTCGACAACGTTGATATGCGCTCCTACTGGCAGGAGGTAGCGAGCGTCCAAGCCACTCGGCAACTTAGCGGTTTTGCCATGGGTATCCTTGATCGAAATACGCGGACGGACGTTCGGATCCCGATAATCAATAATTACCCTAGTAGAAAGGCCGGTACGCTCATCGACTTTCGACTGCATGGTCCTTTCTTCGATATCGCCAAACTTGACCTCTCCGCCGACCTCGGTCAGAATCGGCACCGTGTACGGATCCCACTCTGCCAGCAGATCGCCTGCTTTTACTTTTGCTTTGTCTTTCTTTTTCAGCTTCGCTCCGTACACCAGCGGATAGCGTTCCCGTTCCCGTTCGCGACCTGGCTCGGGAATCTCAACCACTGCAACCTCGCCGTTGCGGTTCATGACTACTAAGTCGCCGTCGCGATTGACCACGGTCTTGACATTAATGAACCGTAACTCGCCATCGTTACGCGCCGTCAGGGTAGTTTGTTCGGCTCGTCGGCTTGCTGTCCCACCGATATGGAATGTCCGCATGGTCAACTGGGTGCCGGGTTCACCAATCGACTGGGCAGCAATAATCCCGACCGCTTCTCCCATGTTCGCTACTTTGCCGCGCGCTAGGTCGCGTCCATAACAACGGATGCACATACCGCGTCTCGCCTGGCAGGTTAAGGCGGAACGGATTCTCACACGCTCTAGACCGGCGTCCTCGATACGTTCGACGCGTTCTTCGTCGATTTCCTCGTTCGCCCGGACAAGGAGATCGTTGGTAAAAGGATCGCGAATATCCTCGAGCGCTACGCGCCCCAAAACACGTTCCCCAAGCCCCTCGATGATCTCTCCTCCTTCTACCAGCGGGGTCATTTCGATCCCGTCCAAAGTGCCACAATCTTCTTCACTGATGATCGAGTCCTGTGCGACATCCACTAGTCGTCGTGTCAGGTAGCCGGAGTTCGCAGTTTTCAGAGCGGTATCAGCCAGGCCTTTGCGAGCGCCGTGTGTCGAAATGAAATATTGCAATACCGACAGACCTTCACGGAAATTAGCGGTGATCGGGGTCTCGATGATTTCACCCGACGGCTTTGCCATCAGGCCACGCATGCCCGCGAGCTGACGGATTTGCTGGGCACTGCCGCGCGACCCTGAGTCTGCCATCATATAGATGGGGCTGAAGCCACCCTTGCTTTCCCGCAGACCGCTAAACATCTCGTTCGCCACTTCGTCCGTGACCGCCGCCCAGGTGTCTACCACCTTGTTATGACGTTCTCCATCAGTGATGAGGCCTTTAGTGTATTGGTCCTTAATCTCCTGCAGCACTCGTTGCGCTTCGGCCAAGGATTTCTCTTTGGCCGCGGGAATCGCCATATCCTGTACGCCAATTGATATGCCCGCTGTCGTGGCATATTCAAAGCCAAGGTCCTTGAGCCGGTCCGCAAAGATCACCGTCGCTTTGTTCCCAGCTTTGCGATAGGCAACGTCGATCAAGGCCCCCAGTTCCTTCTTCTTCATGACCCGATTGACTTCACTAAAAGGAATTTCCGCAGGCACGATGTCATAGAGCAAGACCCGCCCGACTGTCGTTTCTACCAGAGTCCCCTCAATCCGGGTTTTGATGCGTGCTTGCAGGTGGACCGCACCCTGATCGTAGGCGATGCGCACTTCATCAGGGTTGCTAAAGATTTTCCCTTCTCCTACCGCACCGGGCCGCTCGCGGGTCATGGAATAGAGCCCAAGTACGATATCCTGAGTAGGGCTAATGATCGCCTTCCCATGTGCCGGAGATAAGATGTTATTCGTGGACATCATCAAGGCACGCGCCTCGACTTGAGCTTCTACCGAGAGGGGAATATGAACCGCCATCTGGTCGCCGTCGAAGTCGGCGTTGTAGGCCATACACACCAGCGGATGGAGCTGAATGGCCTTACCCTCAATCAGAATAGGTTCAAAGGCCTGAATGCCCAGCCGGTGCAGTGTCGGGGCACGATTGAGCAACACGGGATGCTCACGAATAACCTCAGCCAGGATGTCCCAGACTTCGGGACGTTCCTTTTCCACCATTTTCTTGGCACTCTTAATGGTCGTGGTGTATCCGCGCTCCTCAAGTTTGTTGTAAATAAAGGGCTTGAACAACTCGAGGGCCATATGTTTTGGTAAGCCGCATTGATGCAAGCGGAGTTCTGGTCCGATGACAATCACCGAACGACCGGAATAATCGACTCGCTTTCCTAACAAATTCTGGCGGAACCGCCCTCCTTTTCCTTTGAGCATATCAGAAAGTGATTTCAGAGGACGCTTATTAGGACCAGACAAGGGACGTCCACGCCGCCCATTGTCAAACAACGCATCCACAGCCTCCTGGAGCATCCGCTTTTCGTTGCGAATGATAATGTCAGTGGCGCTCAGTTCAATCAGGCGTTTGAG
>JACQEL010000888.1 GCA_016200595.1 Deltaproteobacteria bacterium | reverse complement strand
TCTCGCCAGAGGCATACAAACGACTCGAAGAGCGAGCACGGAAAGGAGGGCAAGCTGTGGAAGTATTGAGCCGTGAATTGCTGGAAGCTGCCCTCCAGTCATCTGAGGTGGCGCATCCCCGAACCACACGTGAGGTCCTCCAAGCCACCGGTCGCACTCGTTCGCTCAGTGCAACGCTCCGGCGTAAGATTGTTCCTGGCGTGACGCTCGACGAGGTCCGCGCCATCCTTGCCCATGCAGCTGGTCCGTCGCTCAGCGACATCATCCAAGAGCAACGAGGCGTGAAGGCGTGACCGATTACTACTTCGATACGAGCACCTTGGTCAAACGCTATGCCGATGAATCTGGCAGCACGTGGGTACGACAGATTACTGATCCTTCTGCGCAACATACAATTTTGCTGGCTGAGACTACGCTCGCAGAAGTGGCTGCTGCACTGGCGCAAAGCAACGTGCTCCTGGCGGCATCACCCAGGAGCAACAGGACCGGGTTCTGAGCCGCTTTCTGCAAGACTGCGCGGAGCACTTCCTTCTTCTCTCGGTAGATCGTCTGGTGATCGACCGTGCAGTTGAGCTGACACAACGTCATCGTCTGCGAGGGTATGATGCCGTTCAACTGGCCACTGCTCTAGTTACTGCTGAGACAATGCAGACGCAAAACTTGTCCGCTCCTTTTTTTGTCGCTGCCGATGGAGACCTCCTGACTGCCGCCGCTGCCGAGCACCTGTCGATCGAGAACCCACTGAATCACCCTTAGAAAGTAGGGTGGGTCCTGACCCACCCTACTTCACTGGACCAACAGTTTGTTATGCACCCCGGTGTAGCTCAGATCGTGATGGTTGAGCCGGCAAAGGAGGTGAAAGAGAAACCCGAGAAGACCTCACGGTACGTTGTCCGCAGGTCTCGCAGAATGCCAAGAGCGACTGCCTCTCCGAGTTTGAGCCCCTCACTTCCATCCGAGCGCCAATGTGTGTCGGGTCATTGTCATAGTGCGACAGCATTTCGTGGACATTGACCCTCACGGTATTCCTCGAAATGGAAGCAGAACGGCAGCTCATCGCGGCGCCAACTCGGCACTTGTCTAAACTTCCGGTAATCCCTCAACAGATACACGTCTCCTTCTTCACTCTGTGCCTCTAGCCCGTCGAGCGTTTCAGTCAAAAACACCTTCTGCCGATAACGCAGGTTGGGCATATACCCATTTCTGCCCAGCACGCGGATGCAGCCATTCACTTCAACGGGAGTCGAGCCGAGCGGGTGCCGCGCAAAACTCTCCAAGCGATCCAACACGGAAGGCAGAACATACCAGTGCTGCTCCTGTAGGCGAGTGCCGGCGGGCTTTCCTCCCAGTGCGTAATGACCTCGCACCTCATTGCGGTAGCGGATGTATGCGGGAAGGCCCGCTCGCAGGTCCGCAAAAATCCACTCCTCGAACTGCTCGTAATATTCCCGCCGATCATCGCGGAAGGCTCGTTCTAATTTGCCATTGGTCTGAGGATGGCGCACGGAGGCGTGAATGAGGCGGATACCCAGATTGGTGCAGAAGGCCGAGAGGAGAGCCCCTTTAAACTGTGGACCGTTGTCGAAGACTACGCCCTTCGGGATCGTCTGGTACTTCCGCATGGCAGTAATCAGCGCCCGGATCGTATCATTCAAGGTCGGCTCGCGCAGCAGGGCACAATAGACGTAGGCCCGGGAGTAATCGTCCAGCAGGGTGAGCTGGTACGCAGGGGCAGGCCGCTTCTTCAGATGACAGCTTTCCGCTACTGGAGTACCCTCAAAATAGCCTATTATGCGTACTCCATCTTCTATTACGAAAAATCCTCTTGTCCTTAAGCCTCTTATTACTGCGACCGCCAAACTCTGGCGCAAATATCATCTCACCTATGATCAGGCCCGCTATGTCACCAAGGAGGTCAGAAGAGCACTCGGGGTCAAACGGATCAAAGTCCGCAAGCGAGTCATTCAGCGGTTGTCCAGAGATGAAGAACAGCGATTAATTCAAATCGCTTATCGTGACAAAGGTGAACGAGGCCTCTTGATTAAGACGCTCTTCCAAACGGGTGCCCGTGTCTCTGAGTTTGTGAATATCCGCGTCGAAGACTTCTTCCTCGATGAAGCAATGATCCTGATTACCAAAGGCAAGGGAGGTAAAAGCCGTTATGTGCCCATCCTGCCCGAACTCGCTCAGGAGCTGCGCACGCACTTGGGAACTCGCACTATCGGGTATCTCTTTGAAACTAACCGCCATCTGCCCTATTCGCCGCGGCGCATCCAGCAGATCGTGAAAGCCACAGCCGAGCAAGCCAAGATCAAAAAACGTGTGTATCCTCATTTGCTGCGCCATTCGCTGGCCACCACGCTATTAGAGCGAGGTATGCCGATTGAACAGATCCAGAAGTTTTTAGGACACGCCAAGCTGGAGACCACGCAGGTGTATGCTGAATCGACCCCGGAGATGATCAAGGAGAGTTACCGCAGAGCCTTAGCAGAATGAGAAGAGGATTGGCAGTATCCTCGGTGGCGAGGCACTGACCATACTCAAGGCATCTACTCATAAAAAGGAGGGTTCTATGAGCCAACAGTCTTCTGGAGAAATTCACAGGTCACGGACCGATGACCGGCCCCTGTGGGATGTGGTTCTGGGAGTCTATGGCTATCCGGCCGTGCTGCTCGCCCACAAACTCAAACTCTTTCCCCTGCTCGCCGAAAAACCGCATACGCTCCCAGAGGTCTGCGCTGCATTACACGTTGCCCGCCGTCCAGCCGAAACGCTCTTATCGGTATGTGCCTCTCTTGGCCTGACGCAAGTGCAGGATGGTTACTACTCGCTCACACAGGTCTCGGAAGACTATCTCTTGGAAAGCAGCCCCACTTACTTTGGCGGAGAGCTCGATTTGACGATTGCCAATGCCTCCGTGTGGTCGCTTGCGAGCTTGGAGAAAGCCGTACGCACCGATACCGCGCAGGTTTATGGGGGTGGCAGAGAGATGTTCCAGTCCCATGCCGAGCAAGCCGAGTTGGCGCGGGTGTTCACCCGCGCGGTGCACAGCACGAGCATGGGACCTGCGCTGGCGTGGTCGGACACGCTGGATCTCTCCGGCCACCGGCTCATGCTCGACGTAGGCGGGGGCTCGGGCGCGCATTGCATCGGCGCGGCGCGACGCTGGCCAACCTTGCAGGCCGTGGTCTTTGATGCCCCTCCGGTGTGTGAGGTAGCAGAAGAGTTTATTGCCCGCGACGGCTTGCAGGGGCGCATCCGCACACAGGCGGGGGATATGTGGCAGGACCCCTTCCCGACAGCGGATCTCCACTTCTATTCGATGATTTACCACGATTGGCCGCCGGAGAAGTGCCGGTTTCTGACCCAGAAGAGCTGCCAGAGCCTGGCGCCAGGCGGTCGCATCCTCATTCACGAGATGCTCTACAACGAGGACAAGACGGGTCCCTTCCCCGTGGCAGCCTTCAACCTCATGATGCTCTTATGGACCGAGGGCCAGCAATATTCGGGGGCGGAGCTGTCGGCGATGCTGACCGAAGCAGGCTTCACGGACATCGAGGTGAAGCCGACCTTCGGCTACTGGAGTATTGTCAGTGGGCGGAAGCCCTGAAGGGACGCGGTTCTGAGTCAAGGTGAAAGGAATCGCGGGGCAGAACGGATCCTCACGGGTCAGTGTCCACGAATTGCTGTCGCACTATGACAATGACCCGACACACAAAAAAATGTGGCCGGACCACTGTGCTATGGCCCGGCCACTGACATTTCCTCCTGCTCCCCAGCCCCTCCCCCTTCCAGGTCACAGGCAGTTAAGTAACCCCCCCACATCATTTGAATTTCCTTGTCAATAGAAGCTTGCAAGAGGAGATGCTATTACCAAGTCCTTGCAGAAGTCGACAATCTCTGCCAGAACAAAATGGTTGCGAGAGGAGAGAGGAATAAGGACGCATGAAAACTATCGGACTCACCGGCGGCATCGGCTCAGGGAAGAGCACGGTTTCGCAGATCCTGGCGGACCTCGGGGCGTTTGTCATCGATGCTGACAAGGTTGGACATGAAATCTACCTCCCAGGGAAAGAGGCTTGGCAGCAGCTCGTCGCGGCGTTCGGCCGCGAGGTCTTGGCGGCTGACCAGACGATTGACCGTAAGAAACTGGGAGCAATTGTCTTTGCCAGTGATGAAGCCCGGAAGAAACTCAACGGCATCGTCCACCCCTTAATGTTTCACGACATCCGGCGGCGGGTGACAGAAAAACGAGCCGAAGGATTTACCCAGCCGATTGTGGTGGAAGCCGCGATTCTCATCGAAGCCAATTGGCTACCACTGGTTGATGAGGTGTGGGTGGTCGTTACGGGGAAGAGCGCGGTGATCGAGCGAGTGGCTGCGCAACGCGGCCTGTCTGCGCGCGACACCGAAACGCGCATTGCTAGCCAGCTTTCTGACACCGAGCGGCTCAAGTATGCTCATGTCGTCATTCGTAATGATGGGTCTGTGGAAGACCTCAAGCAACAAATCAGTACTGCCTGGGAGCGGCTGGCGCAATGAACAAACTTGCCGTGCGTGGTGTCATTTTCGATGTTGATGGCACGCTAGCGGACTCAGTCGGGTTTTTCTACGAGATTGCTCTCGAGGTCTTGGAGCTGGCTGGCGCTCCGCCGGTTGCTAAAGAGCGAGTCTACGAGTTGATGCGCTTGGGCGATGCTGCGCCTCTAGAGAAGCTCTTTCCGCATGACTATCCTCATCCGTCCGCCACGCTTAAACGCATCGTTGACACTCGCATGAACGACTGGATGCAGCGGTATCACCACGAGACCGAGGCCATTCCTGGCAGTGTAGAACTGCTGCGTGACTTGCACGCGCAGGGACTACGCCTTGGCATTGCTACTTCATCGGGACGCGCGCTGCCATTTCTCGATCGCTGGGACGTGCGCCATCTGTTCAGTGGCATCGTCGGCCGTGAAGATGTCGAGAGCCGTAAGCCCCACCCCGAACCGGTACTCAAATGCCTTGGCCATCTCCAGCTCGAGCCGCGAGAAGTGGTCTACATCGGGGATTCTCCCATTGATATCCGTGCCGGGAAAGCCGCTGGTGCTTATACGGTCGGTGTCCTCACTGGCACCAGTCCGCATGAGGTCCTTCACTGCGAGGACCCGGATCACCTTCTGGAGAGTGTCGTTGGCTTGCCTGGCATCCTGCATTGGTAAACCCGGAGGTACTTTCCCTATAAGGATTCCCTGAGCAATTATCTCAAATACGAAAGGAGTATTATGGCTACTATCAATACGGTCACCGGGACCTGCACCCCTCAGGATCTTGGGTTCACGTTGATCCATGAGCACCTCACTGCTGGTTTTCCTGGCTGGGAACTCGATAATGCTGGTTTCAACCGCAAGAGCGAAGTCGCCAAAGCTGTGGATAAGCTGAAAGAGATCAAGACCCTTGGCGTTTCGTCCTTTGTTGATCCCTGCCCGATGGAATTAGGGCGTGACCCGGAGTTCGCGGCCGAAGTGGCGGACAAAGCGGGCATGCGGGTCATCATGGCTACTGGTCTGTACAATGAAGCCTTGGGTATTCCGCCGCACTTCCGCAGCCTACCGGTGGACGACATTGCCGAAGTCTATGTTCGTGAACTGACCGAAGGCATTGGCAAGACCGGGATCAAGCCAGGGCTCATCAAAACCGCGACCGGCGGTATTCCGGGCATGACCGAGACAGCGAAGGGTATCAGTGCCAACGAACAGAAGTGTTTGCGGGCAGCGGCTCGCGCCCACAAGGCCACCGGCGCGCCGATCTTGTGCCACAACGATGAACTCGGACCGTTCGGCCGCGAAACCCTCGATATTTTTGCCGATGAGGGTGTGGATTTTAATCGTGTGCTCATCGGCCACGCCTGCGGCGTCGGTGACATGCGCTACTACTTCGACATTCTTGAGCGGGGCGCGTGGATTGGCTTTGACCGTTTCGGTATTGAAACTATTGCTTCGGACAAGATGCGCCTCGCCTCGTTGATTGGTCTGCTAGCGGTCGGCTATGATCGCATAATGCTGTCGCACGATCACGTCAACTGCTGGCTCGGCCGGGTCACCAAGGAATGGCAGTCGTTCATGGACAGGTGTCCGAACTGGAACTATGCCCATATCAGCCGCAATATCCTCCCGGCCCTGAACAAGGCAGGCGTGAGCGAAGGCACAATCCGCACCATGACGGTGGACAATCCGCGCAGTTATTTTGGCGGCTAAAGTCCACGGCCCCAGGTTGCGGCAGGCTGGTGTAAACGAGTGAAGGGCGCACTGCGCGCCCCCGCTACACTGTAATAAGGAGGGATCTCATGCAGAGGAAGAAAAGCCAGCAAAGAATTGGACGGATGTGGGCGACGTGGGGACTTGCCATTTTTCTATTCGGGGGAGGGTTCTCTTCGCGCCCTGCTCTGGCTGAGGCGGATCGCAGCTATAAAGCCGTGCGCGACTGGCTCGAACAGTATCGCGAAGTTGCTCCATCTTTCCAGCCCGGAGAACATCTAACCTACAAGGATATTGACCGCCTGCGCCCCTTCATTCCTCAGCCAGCTTGGGAATATTACTTCTTCCCGGACATGGATATGGAAATCGCTGCCACTGGCAAATACCCTCCGCCAGATACGTGGGGAAAGAACCTGGCAAGCGGCTATTCCCTGGACGAACAAGGGGCGCTGATTGGCTTCAATGGCGGCGGCTTTCCGTTTCCCGAGATCAAACCTGAGGACCCGCAAGCGGCGGTCAAGGTGTATTGGAATCTTTTCTGGCGGCCCGGCTTTGGGGATTTCTTCATGCCCATGGTGGCGTGGGGGCGGGGAGAAAACGGGCGATTAGATCGGGAATTCGAATTTGTCTCAACCACTGCTGAGTATGCCAAAGGCGACCATTGTCTCGTGCCGGAATATGAGGGTGTGAAGTCCAAATCGATCATGGAGTTTCGCAGCCCGCGCGACTTGGCTGGCACCCGTAATCTGCAAATCGAATATACCGATCCCTACAAAGAAAACGATGGTTGGCTCTACTCTCCTGTTCAGCGTAAGCCCCGACGGGTGCTCTCCTCCGAACGCACCGGCGAGACGCAAGGCATGGATTTCATCCGGGATGACTCGATGGGATTCGGCGGGAAAGTCTATGAGCAGAACTGGGCGTATCTCGGCAAGAAGTGGGTGTTGGCCACCGTGAATGTGCCCACCCATCCCGAGGCTGGCGGTCCACACCAGTGGGTGCCGAGTAAGACGCGGTGGGAATTACGTGAGGTACACGTCGTAGAACTGATCCCGAAAAATCCCTCGCATCCGTACGGCCACAAACTGATCTTTGTCGATGCGAATAGTTTCTGGACCTTGTGGATGACGGCCTACGATCACAACGATCAACTTTTACGCTTGGGCCAGGACTTCCTGAAGTATTCAGAAAGTTACGCGACGGAAGAGGCGAAGCAAGCGCCGTACGAGCAAGTGGATTATTCCCACAACGTTGGCGAACACGTCTTCCTGCATGTGGGCAACACCGTCATTAACGCGCAGAAGCCCCATGCGACGTACACCCACTGTTATGTCGTGCGCAAAGAATTTTCCTCGGGTGCGGCCAAGCAGTTCTATTCGGTGCGCAATATGGTCAGCGGCAAACGATAGCTTTGCGAAAAAAAGGAGGACTTATGAAAGTTGGTACGGCAATTTCTATGCTCAATGTGGGAGAAAAGCCGGATGGTGAGATCTATAAAGATGATGTGAGGCTGGGTTTACTGGCTGAACCTCTCGGATTCGACTCTATCTGGAGCGTGGAACACCACTTCACCGGCTATGCGATGGTGCCAAACGTCGTGCAACTCTTGACGTACTTTGCGGGCGCCACCAAACGCGTGCAACTCGGCACCGCAGTGATCGTGCTGCCCTGGCACGATCCGGTGCGCGTCGCAGAAGAAATGTCCATGCTCGATAATTTATCGGGCGGGCGGACGATGTTTGGCTTTGGACGTGGTGCCGCGACGGTTGAGTACGACGGCTTCCGTATTTCGATGGACGAAGCTCGCGCCCGCTTTGAGGAGGCGGCGAAGATCGTGATCACTGCGCTCAGCAAGGAGCGGTTTTCCTATGACGGACAATTCTACAAAATCCCGGAAATGAGCATCCGGCCACGGCCGCTTTCCCACCCGGAAAAACGGCTCTACGCCTCCTCGGTCAGTCCGGAGTCGGCGGAGATTATGGCCAAGCTCGGCATCGGGGTGTTGATCGTCCCGCAAAAGGATTGGGAGACGACGGTGGCGGACGTGCAGCGGTATCGGGCAACGGCACAAGCGACCGGTTTTACCCCTAAGCCGCCGATTAGTCTGATTAACGTCTCTGTGCGTGAGAGCAGCGACGAAGCGCTCGAAGACGCGCACGTCTACATGGGCGCCATGTTCGATTCCATCGACGCGCACTACCACTTCTCGGACGGGCATCTCCAAGGCGTAAAGGGCTACGAGTTCTACGCCAAGATGGCCAAGACCTACTCGAAGTTCTCCGACTCGACGGTAAAGGCGAAGGCGGTGGAGTTCTTCACGAGTCTCCATGTGGCTGGGACACCGCAGCAATGCCTCGATAAGATCGCCGAGATCAGAAACAGAACCGGCATGGACCATTTCGTCGGACAGTTCAGCTACGGCGGCATGCCCTACGAAAGAGGTGAGAAGAACATGCGGCTGTTTGCCGAGAAGGTTAAGCCGGTATTGCAAGACAACGCCGCCTTCCCGTTATTCATGCCTGAGGCAGAAGCGCGCGGGTAATGCCCTGCTAGGCTGAGATAAGTCGGGTCGGCACTGCCCACCCGACAGCTCTGTTTAATAAGCGTTCAGCCGTCAGCTTTCAGCAAAAACAAGGAAATTCCACAAGCAGAAGTGGTTCAATTTGAAAGAACAGTAATAGGGATGTCATTCTGAGCCGCAGCCCTTCGACTTCGCTCAGGATAAACTCCGCGCAGGCGAAGAATCTCGCCCACCGCCGGACTTTCTCATGAGATTCTTCGGCCTGTGGCCTCAGAATGACAGACCTGGCAGGTTTGGCTCAGACGTGAGACTGGCGAAACTGCACCACTACTCCGCAAGCAGGCGACTCTTCCCCGTACCAAAAGTTGGGCACGCCCTCGTATTTTCTCCTGTCTGGCTGACTGCTGAAAGCTAATAGCTGAACGCTTACCCTGTTTATTTATCGATAAACTCTTTCATCTCAGCTCGGACGTCCTCTGGTCGCTCTTCTTGCACGTAGTGACCACTTTGCAAAACCACGTAGAGTTCTGAGGTCTTGATGTCGTCCTTGAGCTTTTTGCTGAGTTCCAGGGGGACATACGGGTCATCAGCTCCCCACACAATGAGAGTAGGGACTTGGATTTTGCCCAAATTGGGCTGGACCTCGTTTTCCAGGACCGGTCGCAGGTTCAATTCGCGCACGCTTTTGAGCAGTGCGGTTCGTGCTCCTGGATCATCATGGTACGGTTTGAGATAATCGTTGAGGATCGCATCGGTCATGTGTTCCTGCGTGACTACCCCACCGCGGAGAAAACGTTTGAGGAACCAGTCGCCGGTGAGCAGGTTGCCGATCCCCTTGGTACGCAGGAGCCGTACCATAATACCATAAGCGGTAAACGGTGGAGCGGCCGAGTAAAGCGGAGCATCCATCAGGATCAGTTTGCGCACTTTGCCAGGATTGCGTAGGGCGTATATGGCAACGATGGTTCCACCAATATCGTGCCCAACGAGGATAGGATTGTCGAGGTGGAAGTTCTCAATAAGCTTACCGAGTTGGCCGACGTAAGTATCAAGGCTGTAGGTGAGGTTCTGCGGCTTCTCTGAGAGACCGAAGCCCATGAGGTCGAGATTGTAAATGGTGTTCCCGTAGGTGAGGGCGGGGGTAATGCCGCGCCACAGAAGATAATTAGTCGGAATGCCGTGTAGGAAAATGAGCGGGCGCCCCAGTCCTTCTTGCTCATAGTGTAAAGACACGCCATTAATATTAACGTACTTCTTATCCGGGTATTTCTTGGCTAACTCGTCTGCGGTCAAGCTTGGCCCTGAGGCGCCACAGCCCGCCAGGCAGAGCGCCAATACTAGCACCAGTCCACCAACCGCCATCCTCTGTTTCATACCTACCGTCTCCTTCCCAACTGCGGTCCCAAGGAACATTTGACAAGAACAGACGTGGTGCGCACAATGGCGCGACGGCGAGCGCAGTCTGTGCAGGTCACGGGCGGCACTTTAGCGCCGCCATGCTTTCTCGACAAGGGTGCTGTTTCTATAAGGAGGCCGCAGATATGACAGAGCCAGAGCTTTTTGACGTGATGTTTTCGACCCGTAGTCTGCGTCGTCTGCAACCAGACCCCGTACCAGACGAGGTGCTTTATAAAGTGCTTGATGCCGGCATTCGCGCGCCGAGCGGGGGCAATACCCAACACTGGCGGTTCGTCGTCGTGAAAGATCCGCAGGTGAAGCAGCAGATACAGCAAATATACCAAAAAGGCTGGCGAGAAGTGCAAGCGCTGTACCGCACCCGGACTGCGCCGGCGCACATGGAAGAAGGGAAATTCCATCGCTTAATGGATTCGGCCGCCTACCTCGCCGAGCACCTTGCTGAAGTGCCGGTCCTGCTTTTTGCCTGCCTGAAAGAACGCCCCATGCCTCCAGATCTCGCCGCCAAACTGGCGCGGTTGTCTGGTTCGAGTATCTATCCGGCTGTGCAAAACATGCTGCTCGCTTGCCGGGCACTGGGGTTAGGGGCAACTCTGACGACGGTTTGCTCTTTGTACGATGACGAGATCAAGGCAGTGCTGCACTTGCCGAGTGACATCTCGACTTACGCGCTCCTCCCGATCGGCTATCCGCACGGCAAATTCGGCCCGGTGAAACGGCTAGCGGTCGAAGAGGTGACGTGCCTGGATCAGTGGGGAACGCCTCTCCCGCGTCCAGCATAAGCAGGACTGAGCAATGAGTGCTGAGGACTGAGTAAAGATCTTTTGACCACAGGCTCTGCCTTACTCAGTCCTCAGTCCTCGTTACTCATTACTACTCTCTACGGCAACAGGTCCGCGACCTTAAGCGCCCCTTGGGGGACAGCGAGAGGAGTTACGAGATCGGCTGCGAAATAGTGGGTGCAGGTGCGATAGCCGTATCCATAAAGCTGTCCTGTCATGGCGACAGGATCTCGGTAGACCTCAAGGCGACGGTCAAGCAGATTTATAACCCAATATTCCAGGACGCTGGCACTGGCGTATAGACTAGCCTTCTCTCTTTGGTCGAACGTTAGAGT
>JACQEL010000016.1 GCA_016200595.1 Deltaproteobacteria bacterium | reverse complement strand
TTCCCTGCGCCCACACCGTTGCTGCGCCTGCACGACTCCCCTCGTGCCCGGGCTCTGCCCGGGCACGCCCTGAGTGGCAGGCTCTGCCTGCCGACGGCCGCTCGTGCAGCGGCAGAGCCGCCCGCTCCTTGCGGTCCCAGGCAGAGCCTGGGACCGAGCAGGCCCCAGGACCAAACGCCGTGCAAGTCGGCACGAGAAAAACTCTCCCCATGCGGATTAAGATGGGCAAAAGATTTCATCGAGCAAATCAAAGAGGGGCTCAGCTATGACTGATATTGCCGCTCCTGTGGATCGCCGGGCATTAGTGGATCACTACTTGACAGAGATAGGTTTGTACGCCAAGCAGCTTTGCCCTGAGGCAAAGGTGGAGATGCTCACCACCAGCTATGAGGGCGAGGATGGACATGTACGGATGTTTCTTCCCGCTCCTCTTCCTGACGAAGAAATTGCGGGCTTGGAGGACAAACTAGCTGAAAAGAGTACAGAGATCCTTCTGAGCATGGGTCTTTCCATCCTGGTGGGTGTTTTTGAGCCTGAAGAGAGCAAGTAACTCGGCTGTCAGGATGAACGGCGACGCATTCCCCTTTGCAACGAAACTCCAAGGGTTTGACGAAACGGTCAGAGAGTTCTTCACAGTTTGCTGTGTTCATGAGACTGCGTCGCTCCTTTTCAGTAAAGTTTTACTCCTACCTCGGCCTCCGTTGCGTCCACGGTTGCAGTTGCTCAAATGCCGCGCTTGCCTGAAGCACCACTGCATCGGCGAAGCGCCGGCCGATGATCTGCATGCCGAGCGGCAGACCCTCCGCAGTCCAACCACACGGCACGCTGGCAGCAGGATTACCAGTCAGGTTGAATGGATAGGTGAAGATCAACCAGCCGAGGATGTGAACTTTGCGCCCGGCGACTTCTTTGAGCCGCGTATTAATGGCAATTGGCGGGACCGGCAAGGTTGGCGTCACCAGGAGATCATATTTCTCGAAGAACGAGGCAAGTTGAGTGCAGAGCTTGGCACGTTGCTGGTTGGCCCGCAGATAGTCCAGGGCGGTGATGCCCGCGCTGACTTGTACGAACGTACGCATACCAGGATCGAGAAGATTGCCATGTGTGGCTAAGAGTTCGCCGGCCACCACGTAATTTTCCGCGCGCACGGTGGTAGTAAAGGTTTCCATCGGATCAGGGAACCCGGGATGAGCCTCTTCAACGTCCCAGCCGATCTCGCGGAACGCGAGGACGGCCTTTTCCACAGTACTCGTGACCTGGGGGTCCACTGCGGCATATCCCAGATCCCGCGTCCAGCCGACGCGCAGTTTGCGCGGGTGACTCTGTATTGCCTGTGAGAAAGTTTGTTGCGGGGCCGGCAGGCTGAGCCGGTCGCGTTCATCGGGTAGGGCGATAACATCCATCATCAGCGCCGCATCGGCAACCGTGCGCGTCATCGGGCCGGTGTGGGAAAGCGAATGCCAGCCCCCAAACCCAGGCAGACTCGGTACGCGCCCGAACGTCGGCTTAAGGCCGTAGATACCGGTGCAGCTCGCCGGAATGCGAATCGAACCACCACCGTCAGTGCCGACCGAGAGCGGCGCTAATCCTGCAGCCGTGGCCGCGCTGGCGCCACCGCTTGAACCGCCAGGAGTCTTCTCTAGTCCCCAGGGATTCCGCGTTGCACCAAATACTAAGTTTTCAGTCGTTGCCTTATAGCCGAACTCCGGGGTATTGGTTTTGCCCAGCATGACGCCGCCCGCGGCCTTAAGTCGGGAGACAACCAGAGAGTCAGTGTCAGGAACAAAATCGCGATAGATGAGCGATCCAGCAGTAGTGCGCACTCCGGCAGTGAAGATAAGGTCCTTCACCGAAAACGGCACCCCATGCAACGGTCCTAGTGCCGCGCCAGCCATCACTGCGGCTTCAGCCCGCTTGGCCGCCGCTCGCGCCAGTGCGGGAGTCAAGGTGACGTACGCGTTAAGGGTGGGATTGAGCTTGTCGATACGGGCAAGAAATGCCTCAGTCACCTCAACCGGCGAGACCTTTTTCTCCCGCACCCAGGCAGCAATCTCAACCGCCGAGGTAAAACACAAATCGTCATGAGACATGGGGACCTCGTTTCAAGAGCTATCAGCCCTCAGCACTCAGCTTTCAGCCAACATAAGGACTGAGTAACGAGGACTGAGGACTGAGTAAGAAAAGATACCTGGCCAAAGGTCTGCGACTCAGTCCTCAGCACTCATACCTCAGCACTGATTGCTGTTTTCTCTCAGAGTGGGAGCGAAAGTCAAGAGACGGGAACCTCCCTATCTTCACCGAACGCCTTACGCTAGTACGAAGGGCGAATGCAACCTACGGAGGGGGAGCGACTATGAAAGCAATCCTGTTCGAGCAAGTCGGTGGACCAGAGGTGATGAAACTTAGCGACGTGCCGAAGCCCGAAGTCAGACCAGGCTGGGTGCTGATCAAGAACCACGCTATCGGTATCAACTTCGCTGATAACTTTTTTCGCCAGGGACAGTACTTAATAAAACCGAAGTTGCCCGATACCCCCGGTCTTGAGGCAGCCGGGGTAGTCGAAGCGGTCGGTCCCGGCGTTGACCACGTGAAACCGGGTATGCGTGTGACTGCTATTGGCATGAAAACCTATGCCGAGTATTGCCTCGCGTCGGGGAATCAGGTGATACCGCTACCGGATTTTGTCAATTTTGCCGAAGGCGCGGCGTTCCCCATTCAGACGTTGACCGCCTATCACATGATGTATACCTCTCATCAGCTGACTCCAGGACAAACTGTGTTAGTGCACTCTGCCGCTGGCGGTGTGGGTATCGTCGCCGTGCAAATCGCGAAGGCAGCCGGGGCGCGGGTGATTGGGACGGTGTCCAGCGATAGCAAGATCAATCTCGTCAAAGAGTACGGCGCGGACGCGGTCATCAACTACGTGACCCAGGATTTCGCTGAAGAAACCCTGAAACTGACGGACGGGAAGGGGGTCGATCTGATTCTCGACGCGGTGGGCAAGCCCACCCTGGAGAAAGGTCTCACCTGCCTCGCGCCGTTCGGACACTTAGTTCTGTATGGCCGCGCTGGTGGAGTCCCCGATCCGGTGAACCTCATGTCGTTGTTTCAGAAGTCACTGAAGGTGAGCGGCTTTGTCCTCTACACGGTTTCGGCGATGCCAGACAAACATCGTGAAGGAATTGAAAAATCGTTCCAGCTCATGGGTCAAGGAAAACTCAAGATGCTGGTAGGCAAAACCTTCCCTCTGGCAGAAGCGGCCGAAGCGCATCGGTATATGGAATCGCGGCAATCGGTCGGGAAATTGGTGTTGATTCCGTAGCACTCATCCCTACCTCCCACCCCTGGATGCCCAACGGCATTACGTTAGCACGGTCTCTGGTGGGACGCCGCCCTTCGACTTCGCTCCGCTACGCTCAGGGCGAACCGAGTGGGGAAACTCGTGGACAATTTGCCGTTCGTGCTGAGCGTAGCCGCAGAAGCGGCGAAGTCGAAGCACGGGTTCGATCCTTAACGTCATGCCATTGGTTCCGATGGCCCGGTGACACAAGCAGCAAAGGAGAAACGTATGGACTGGCGGGCGCTGTGTGGTGAAAAACTGGTCACTCCCGAGCAAGCCCTGGAGATCCTCCAGCCCACTGACCGGGTCTTTATCGCCGGTCTGCAGAGTACGCCGTTCAGCTTGTGTCGAGCACTCATTGAGAAAAGGGCTGAATTGCGCGGCCTGCACCTCAATACCCTGGTCTCGTTTTTCCCCTGGGACATTCCCGGACTGGAGGAGTATTTCCACTTAGAGTCGTGGTACTTGAGCCGGCGGGAGCGGCCGCTTATGCGCGAAGGCCGCATCGATTACGTGCCAGTCTCCTACTTCCGTGCGCACGCTCTTCCCTATGGGATCGATAAACTCGATGTTTACTTGCTTA
>JACQEL010000864.1 GCA_016200595.1 Deltaproteobacteria bacterium | reverse complement strand
CGTGCCTTGGGTTCTCTCCAAGATCAGCGCTTTCATCGCCGTGAGACTGGCGTCAGCGCCTAACAGAAAGGTCAACAGTTCCTCCGCTTCCGCTTGGCCTAATGGCGCCAAGCGCAGTTGCGTGTAGTACGTCTTCTGCCCCCACTCGTGCCGATACTCCGGGCGGTAGTTCACCAGCAGCAGGACTTTGGCACTGGCCACACTCTCACTCAGCGTATCCAAAAACCCTTGCGTCTCCGTATCGATCCAGTGGAGGTCTTCGAAAGTGAGAAGGAGCGGTTGATTCAAGCTCTCGCGCAGGAAGAGTTTCTTGAGAGCCTCAAACGTGCGGCGGCGGCGAATCTGGGGGTCCATCTGCTGGAGGCTGGAGGCAGGGTCGTCGATGCCGAGCAGGGCAAACACATAGGGCAGGGTGTCTTCCAGACCGCGGTCGAGGGTCAGCACCTTGCCGGTGACTTTCTCCTTGCGTTGCCGTTCGTCGTCCTGGGGCTGGATCTGCAAGTACGTCTTGAGCAGTTCAATCACCGGCAGATAGGGCGAGGCTTTGCCGTGCGAGACTGAGTAGGCTTCCAGGACTACACAGCCACTCTGGGAGATAAGCTTGAACTCGTAAAACAGCCGCGACTTACCCAACCCCGGCTCGCCCATCACCCCGACAATTTGTCCGTGCCCCACCTGGGCTTGCGCTAAGGCCTGGCGTAGTTGCTCCAGCTCGCTGTGGCGCCCCACAAAGCGGGTCAGGCCCCGGCGCACGGCGACTTGCAACCGCGTGCGCAACGGCCCGGCGCCCAGCACTTCGTAGACGTTCAGCGGCGCTTCTACCCCTTTGAGCTGGGTCTTCCCCAACGCCTTGAACTCAAAGTAGCCTGCGGTGAGCTTGTGGGTCTGTGCGGTGACGAGAATCGAGCCCGGTGCGGCCAATTGCTCCATGCGCGCCGCCAGGTTGATGGAGTGCCCTACCGGCACGTAGTCCGTGTGTAAGTCCTCCTTGCGAATCGAGCGCACCACCATCTCGCCCGTATTCACGCCCACGCGCATCAAGAGCGGCGCACGCCCTTGCTCCCGCAGGCCGTCGGCATACCGCCGTATCTCCTCTTGCATGCGCAGGGCGGCATAGAGCGCCCGTTGGGGATGATCCTCATGGGCAATGGGCGCGCCGAACAAGGCCAAGATGCCGTCGCCTAAGGCCTGGGCCACATAGCCCTCATAGCGATGCACGGCCTCCATCATGAGCTGCAAGGCGGGATCAATGAGCGCCCGGGCCTCTTCGGGATCGAGCCCCTCGATCAAGGCGGTCGACCCTTTGAGGTCCGCAAACAGGGCGGTGATCGTCTTGCGTTCCCCGTCGACACTCCCACGCGCTGCCAGCGCGGCGTGCTCGGCGCGAATGCGCTCGGCGAGATGCGGAGGAGTCCAGTGTCCGGGGTCCGCAGTCCGCAGGCCAGACAATTCTTTTTCCGCTTCGCCGCTTCGCCCTTTCGCCCTTTCGCCTTTGTCCCCCTCGGCAAGCCACACCAGCACCGCACCTTCCTCATCTCCGGCGAGCCGCTGGCCTTTGATGAGTTCCCCCTTGAGCACCGCCAGCCCCTCGTCATCAAGCTTGAACTGATACTGGAGGGCGCGATAGGTCAGTCGGCCCCGCTGGCGCAGCAAATCCACTACCTGGTCGAGCACTTCGTAAAAGTCCATCACCGGTCCTCCGCCAAGTCCTCCAGCAGGGCTTTCGCCTCTGCTGGGGGGTCGGAGGTCAGGGGTCGGGGGTCAGAGACTTCGGACTTCGGACCTCGGACTTCGGACCTCGGACCTCGGACTGAAGTGTTAGCTCCCCTTTCAACCGATACAGTTCGGCCTCGTACCACCGTTCCTCATTGTTACGCACCACCTCTAGCGCCTCGTCGAGCGTGAGTAAGCCTTCCTCAAACCGTTCTCCCCTCTGATACGCTTCGGCTAACCATGCAAGATAAGTTGGCCGGCCTATCTCCACTCCCAGAGCCCGAAGAGCAGCCAGCCCTTGACGGATCTGCGCGATCCCCTTTTCTACTTCCCCTTGCTCGGCCAGTGCCCACCCCTGTTCGATAGTGCCATGCGCCAATAAGTTCGGAAAGCCTTGCTCAGTACAGAGTTGAATCAGCGCCTCTGCCAACTCCTGTACCGCCTGCTCTTCTCTGCGGAATATGTGAACCCAGGCCCCATGCATCAGGGCGAAAGCCAAGCTCATGGGATGAGCGAGTTCCCGAGCCAGTGTGAGGGCCTTCTGGCTCCGCTGCCGCGCTTGGTCCGGATAGCCTAGGAGCCAGAGGGTGTGAGCTCCCTCAGTGAGGCAGAACACCTCCGGGGTAGCCACACCGTAGAGAAATGCCTGAGCATGAGGTTGTTTAGGGTCGTAGCAAACAATCCCCTGCTCAAAATGGTGTCGGGCGGCAGCAAAGTCTCCACAGAGGAAGAATAGGGTCTGCCCGACCGCTAAGTAGGCTTCTGGGAGAAACAGTGGGTCTTGTATGCGCTGGGCCAACCGCAGAAACTGCTCCCCCAGTTCGTGGGCGGTGCGGAACGCCCCCCGCGCCAGATGAAAGGTGTACAAACCGCGCAAGACCGGAAACAGTTGAGGCGTTTCGCCTACCTGCTGACACAGTTCCTGAGCACGGGTATACACCTGTTCCAGTTCCCGGACCGCCGGGCTCTTGGTCGCCATCAAGGCTGGCCCCAGGGGAATGAGCAGGAGGAGTTCTTGCTGGGCACGCGCGGGCGTATCCGGCCAAGCTTTCAGCAATTCTCGGGCAGTCGTCAGATGAACGATGGCCTCTGCATTGGCCGACCGCTGTAAAGCCTGGCGCCCGGCGAGGCCGAGATACTCCACCGCTTTCTGGGTGTTGCCACTGCGACTGTAGTGATAGGCCAGTGCCCTATAGTGGTCCTCCGGGTTTTGCTTATAGAGCGCTTCAATTGCCTGTGCCGTGCGCTCGTGTAACGCTTTCCGTCGTTCCTGGAGCACGGTGCCGTAGGTCACTTCCTGGGTCAGGGCGTGCTTAAAGAGGTACTCCACCTCCGGGAACGCGGGCTGTTCGTAGAGAAACTCTTTGCGCTGTAGCGCGGAAAGGAGGCGATACAGTTCCTCGTCGGGGTGGGAGATGACCTGCTGTATCAGCCTGAGGGAAAACTCCCGCCCAATGACGGCAAGTTGCTGGAGGAGGGCTTTCTCCTCTGCGGTGAGACGGTCGATGCGGGCGGCCAACACGCCTTGCACGGTCGTCGGAATATGCAGAGCCGCTGGTAGAGACGCGACATGTCGCGTCTCTACGCCCTCACGGCTCAATATACCTTGCTCACTCAACTCCTGCACCACCTCTTCCAGGAAAAACGGCGTCCCTTCCGTCTTCTGCAAAATCAGGTGTTTGAGATCTTGTAGGGGCGAGGCATGCCTCGCCCCTACGGTCGTGCCCAACAGCGCGTCAAGCAACTCCTCGGCCTCTTCTTTGCCCAAGGGCGCCAGCCGCAGTTGCGTATAATAT
>JACQEL010000863.1 GCA_016200595.1 Deltaproteobacteria bacterium | reverse complement strand
TACTGTCCGGAATAAATTTACTGCACTGTGCGTCGGAGGCACACTGATATGGAGTGCGCCGGCCTGGACGGCGCTTTGGCTCCCGGGCGCTGGGTGTTTGCCCAAGGCGTGTGGCCCGTGGCACCGCCTAGCCAAAGCGGGAGCGGTGCTCCCGCACTCCAAAGGGCAAAGGCATCAGTCCTAGGTCCCAGCCAGGAAAAATCCCGGACAGTATTGGGACAAGCCGCCAGTGGCACACAATCAGATAGTGTTATCATCGCATCCATATCTTGCCGTAGCGTTTCTCTAGTTCTTGACTGGCACATGCACCAAGGATAGCGTGCCCTCTATTTTCGCCGTCGCAGTAATCGCGACAGAGAGAGAAATAATATGCATAACCAAACCAACACGAACGGCCACGGGGAAGCGCCACGCTTTGCCGAGGCGATCTCGACGGCAAACATCCCGACCCTCCTGATGGTGTTGGTGCAGTTGACTGGCGATCTCTGCTGGTTGGAGGAACCGTACCGGCCGCTGCGCGCCCGCGGTATGAATGACAACGACACCGGCGGGCTGCCGGAGCCGATCCAGGCCGAAGTCCGAAAGGCGGCGGTTGAGGCCATCTTAGCCTGGCGAGCCGGACGTCCAGTGGCAATGCCTGAACCGTCGGCGGAACTGCGCTGCAAGATGCTGAGCCGGGCGGTGGCCGAAGAGGTGCCCGCCGAATACGACCCGATTATCGCCGCTGATCTTCCCTTGGCGCAGCACGAAGTCACAGAGAAGCTGCCCGTCCCGGATGGATTCGAGGTCCTTATCATCGGCGCCGGTGTCTCGGGCTTGTGCGCGGCCATCAATCTCCAGCGGGCTGGTATCCCCTTCACCATCCTGGAAAAGAGCACGAGGTTGGGAGGGATCTGGCGGGACAACCGCTATCCCGGCGCAGGAGTCGATACTCCAAACCACCTCTACTCGTATACGTTCGCCCCTTACGACTGGTCGATGTATTTCGCGTTACGAGACGAACTCCACGCCTATCTTGAGCATGTCGCCGAGAAGTTCAACTTACGACCACACATCCGCTTCGAGACCGAGGTCAAGTCCGCCGACTATGATAAAGAAACCCAGCGGTGGAACGTTGCCGTTCGGCATGGTGACGGTTCGCACGAGACGCTAAAGACCAACATCCTCATCAGCGCGGTAGGGATCTTCAACCCGATCAAGCTGCCCGACATCAAAGGGCTCGAGCGCTTCGCGGGGCCGTGTTTTCACACGGCGGAGTGGCCCGCCGATGTCGATCTCACCGGAAAGCGGGTGGCGATAATCGGCAACGGTGCCAGCGCCATGCAGGTCGGTCCCGAGATTCAGCATATCGTGAAGTCGCTGACGATCTTCCAACGTTCGCCCCATTGGGTGGCGCCCAATGAGCAATTCCGCAAGCCGATCCCCGACGCGATGCGGTTCTTGCTGCGGGAGGTCCCGCTCTATCGGGCGTGGTACCGGATACGCCTCGGGTGGACGTTTGGCGACCGTATCCACTCGACCCTGCAGAAGGACCCCAACTGGCCCTACGCTGACCGGTCGCTGAACAAAGCCAACGACACGCATCGCGGCTACTTCACCCACTACATCGTCTCGGAGCTGGGTGACAAGACCGAGCTGCTGGATCAAGTCGTTCCCACCTATCCGCCGTTTGGCAAACGCATGCTGATGGACAACGGCTGGTACCGCATGCTGCGCAACGAGCGAGTGCAACTCGTCTCGGACCCCATCGTCGAGATCGGCCCCGATCGAGTCATCACCAAAGATGGCACAGCGTATGAAGCCGATGTGTTGATTGTAGCCACCGGGTTTGACGTCTTGCGATTCCTCACGGCCTTCGAGGCGCGGGGTCGCTCGGGCCGCAGCCTTCGTGAAGTGTGGAATGATGACGATGCCAAGGCGTACCTTGGTCTTGCCGTCCCTGACTTCCCGAACTTCTTCTGCCTGTACGGCCCCAACTTACAGCCCGGCCACGGTGGCAGCCTCATCTTCGTGGTGGAAATGCAGATGCGCTACATCATGGATGTACTGAAGAAAATGTTGACTCAGGACCTCGGTGCAGTCGAATGTCGCCAAGACGTGCACGATGCGTACAACGAGCGCATCGACCAGGCGCACGCAAACATGGTCTGGACCCATCCCGGCATGGAGACCTACTACCGGAACGCGCACGGGAGGATCGTCGTGAACTCTCCGTATCGCAACGCGACTTTCTATGAGATGACGCGTGCGGCCGATTTGGGGGACTTCATGGTCGAGCCACGCCAGTCGTAGCCAGCACCTGGTTTGTCTTCAATACAGCACCTGAAATTGAGTGTAGGGGCGAATCTTGTATTCGCCCTGCCCCGCGCCCCCCTTGGGCGATCACAAGGATCGCCCCTACAGAAGAGGATGCCTGCAACTGAAACCTGCTATAAGTGCGTCTGCACGCCCACCTCGGGATGGGGCAGCGGCACGAAAAACCCGTGTGCCTTGAGATGCGCATCTCTCGCACGATTACAGGTCCGTGCGAGGCAGTAGCGCGCAGCGTTCTCATTATGGATAGAAATAAGCTAGTACAGCTCAGTGAGCCGGAAACGCTTCGCGTATTCCGGTCTACCTGTGGTCTCGACAGTCAGACTTGCTTAATGCGGTCAAGCAGCAAGTTCGGTAGTCTCTACCTAAGCAGGTTCTAAAAAGTTCTTTGACACCACTGTCGGACCAGCGCAGCCAAGATGGCTGCGCCACCCTTGGGGATGGCTCGGTTGCTGGTGGCACAGGCTTCTAGCCTGTGCACGTCTTGTCAACAGACTTTTTGGCATCTGCTTAGCAAGGTGGCCTTCGTCTCTCCGTGGCGGGTGCCGACTTATCTCGGAAAGGAGCGTAGATCATGGATTCACTAACGACAGGCAGGGTCGCGGACGTTCTCATACGGCTGTATCAGGAGGCCGAAACCGCAGATCGACCGCTAATGGAAAAGTATCTCAACAAGGACGTGACGCTGGCCGATATGATCAAGCAGACGCTGGATGAAGAGGCGAAAGACTACAGGGCGTTGTACCGGACTTATGCCGGCAACTTCCTGAACGTCTCCGCCGACTTTGGGCGCTTCCTGTACATGTGCGCCCGCGCCCGTAAGGCCAAGCGGATCGTGGAATTCGGCACGTCCTTCGGCATTTCGACGATTCATCTCGCCTGCGCCCTGCGCGATGGCGG
>JACQEL010000862.1 GCA_016200595.1 Deltaproteobacteria bacterium | reverse complement strand
TCTAGTTTGCTCCGTTTTTACTCCGTTCGTCCTGAGCGTAACCGCCGCAGGCGGTGAAGTCGAAGGACACGGCCAGCGCACAGTTTTTACGTAGACACGACACTACGACTCGTCCTGGATTTGCTGACAACTGACAACTGACAACTGATCTCTCGAGTGCTTAGCCCCACAATGGGCCTGGATACAGCGGCTGGGTCTCAGCGACTGCCTGCGGCCAGACGATTTCTTTTCGCCCCTTTTGCCACTGGGTGACTAACATCGGGTGAGCCGCCTGCCTGCCGGTTTGCGGGTCGATGGCATACGGACCGTAAAATGTGGTGAAACGCAACCGACCCGCAGCTTCGCGCAACGCCTTCTGGTCGAGTGAGCCAACCTCTTCCACACAGCGTTGGGCGACCAGGCCTGCCGCATAGCCTTGGGCCGCGGGGTAGTCGATCGGGACAGTGGCGCTTTTCAGGTAGTGCGAGACGAACTCGTCCTCCGAGAGGCCCACATCGACCGTATAGCGCACTTGCGGCTCCCACTGGCTTGGTGCCAGAAAGCCGTCAGCTTGGTCGCGCAAAGCCGCCTTAAAGCGGCTGATTGCCGCCACCACTAAACCTGCGGCCTTGAGGCGAGGCTTCAGTTCGCGTAATTGGCGACCGAGCAGGATGTCGTCCTCGACCCGCCCGACACTGAGAAATACATCTGGCGGATCGTCTTTAATCTGACCAAGGAGCGGGCGGAAATCTTCGATACCAGAACGGTAGGATTGATGCACGGTCAGGGTAAAGCCTTCGCGCTTGATCCATCCCAGAGCTCCGGCGGCCATGTCTGCCGCGAAGCCGGTCTTGGCGCTGAAGAGCGCCACTTTTCTGACGGTGGGATCAAGGGATTTGATCATGTCCAGGATCGCGCACAGATAGAGCGAGGCTGGCGTAAGAATGCCAACTACCGAAGAAAGATTACACTCGAAGATCTCGTCGGAGGAACCACTGTGATTCCACAACACATACTGGAAGGCGTCGGCCATTTCGGCCGCCGCGAGCGTCAGGCCACTGCCATAGGGGCCGATGAGCAGGTCGATGTGGTCCTGGTGGATGAGTTTTTCGACTAAGTTGCGGATTTTGCTCTCATCGCTTTCATCGTCCTCGACCAACAGTGCTACTGGGAGTTGCTTGCCCTCGCTCTTAAGCGAGATACCACCGGCAGCGTTGACGTCACGGACGTAGCACTCCAACCCTTCCAACGCTTGCCGGCCAAGCAAGGCGTAACGTCCGCTCAGCGAGATGGCGATACCTAAGGTAATAGATTGTTTGGACATAATGAGAATCCTTCAGGCATAAAACGTGAAACGTAAAACGTAAAAGGAGAGACTCAGTGCTCTTTCTTATTACGTTTTACTCTTTACGTTTTATTTTTTTCAGTACTTGGCAATCACCTCACGGCTGAACTCTTTAATCATTTCTGGCCCGTTGTTGACTACCTGGATAGCGATTTGTTGAAGTCCGGCTGCCTCTAAAGCTTTCAGGCGTGCAATGATTTCTTCTCCGCTGCCGGTCAGACTGAATCCGCGGATCAATGTCTCATCGACGTACCGTTCTTCTCCTGGCTTTAAGTAGATCAGATGTCCTTCATGGACCTCTAAGTAACGACGATCAGCCGGCGTCTTCAGCTTGGCCACATACTCGGTATTGTAGCGGTCATAGAGTTGCTGTAGGGCTGGGGGCAAATCGCTGGCAACCGCAGACCGCTCCCACAGCGCATGCAAGGCCACGACCGCAAACGGTCCGATGCGGCCCATGACGCGTGGTGAGGTGGCAGGCTCTCCCGGGCGCAAAACACAGGCCGCTGACAGCATCACGATAGGCAAATCCTGGACTGAGCGGTTGGCTTTGGCTGCGCCTTTCTCTACTACCGACAGGTTTTTCTGCAAACTTGCGGGATCGCAAAGGGTGGTGATCCAACCGTCCGCCAGTTCGCCGGTTAACTCGAGGGCTTTAGGGCCATTAGCTGCGAGGTAGATAGGAATTGGGTCTTTCAGGTTGATATAGCCGTGGTTCTGATGGAGGAATTTGATCGGCCGTTCGCGTGAGCCTTCACGGTACAGTACTTCTTCGCCGCGCAACAAGGCACGGCACATCTGTACGTATTCGCGCATCACCTTGAGGGGGACGGGGGGCAATCCCATGGTATTACGGCCGGTGAAGCCGGTGCTGATACCCAGAATTGTACGTCCTGGCGCGAGCAGATTGATGGTGGCAATCGAATGGGCAGTAACTGGCGCGATACGGTTGCTCGGAATCGCCACGCCGGTGGCGAGCTTGATGGTTTTCGTGTGCTCTGCTGCCAGCGCCATGCACGCATACACGTCGCTATAGATCATCTGCGAGTCATAGAACCAAGCATGCGTAAAGCCGTGATCTTCGGCAATCACCAGGTCTTTCCAGGCATCCGGCCGGGCGGGATAAGCAATGCCAAATTGCATGAGTCCCTCCTGAAATTCTTCTCACTGTGAGATTCTTTTGCATCTTCGCTAGTTTATCGTGCAGAGAGTTTCCTCTTGGGGCGCAAGGTAGCGCAAAACCGCGCCCCCGGAAAGAGGGAGACCGACGAAGGTCCGTGCTGGAGAGACGCCCCGCCAAGCCGTCTCCCTTCTCACTCCGGCGTAGGGTGGGCAGTGCCCACCTTCCGCGTCTCTCCACTGCCACCCTGAAAGTAGCAAGGTGGGCAGTGCCCACCCTACCTAAGGCCCCGTGCAAGAATAACTTGGTCAATTCTTGTGGTGCGGGCGTCTCGCCTGCACCACAATATGAGAATGATCAACTTATTTCTGTGCAGCTCCTAAAAGGTCTCACGGTTGCGCTCGGCAGACGTGCCCGCCGCTTGCCGGGATATTTATCCTTGCGCTCTCTACAGGGAGCCGGTACAATCTGGCCTCTCGTAAAATCAGGCTGGAGCCAATCTATGAAAAAACTGACCGGTGCGCAGATCATGATCGAAAGCCTCTTGGCCGAAGGAGTTGACACCATCTTCGGCTACCCCGGCGGGGCCATTTTGCCGACCTATGACGCCCTGATGACTTCTCCGGCGTTGCGCCACATCCTCGTACGCCATGAACAGGGGGCCGCGCACATGGCTGAAGGGTATGCTCGCGTGTCCGGCCGGCCTGGGGTAGTGCTGGTGACTTCTGGTCCCGGAGCGACCAACACCGTCACCGGCATTGCCGATGCCTACATGGATTCAACCCCACTCGTAGTCGTTACCGGCCAGGTATCGACCAACATGATTGGCAACGACGCCTTTCAGGAGGCTGACGTCATTGGCATTACACGACCGTGTACCAAGCATAACTATCTCATACGCGACGTCCACGACATTGCGCGTGTGGTCAAAGAGGCTTTTTACATTGCGGGCTCCGGCCGGCCTGGCCCGGTCCTGATTGATTTTCCCAAAGATGTGCAGACTGCTCAGGCGCCCTTCAAATATCCCGAGAAAGTGGAGATCCGCGGCTACAAACCGACCTTGAAAGGTAATGACCGACAGATCGAGAAAGCCCTCGAAGCGATTGAGTCCGCTGAGCGACCGCTCTTTTATGTGGGTGGCGGAGTGCAGTGGTCAGATGCCTCGGCGCCACTGACAGAGTTGGTGCACGGGCTCAAAATTCCCATTACCACGACCGTGATGGCCTTGGGCGTATATCCCAGTAGCGATCCGTTATGTCTGGGTATGTTAGGCATGCATGGCGGATACTGGACGAATATGGCGGTGTACCACTGTGACACGCTCATTGCCATTGGCGCCCGCTTTGACGACCGAGTTACCGGCCGCGTCAGTGACTTCGCTCCCAACGTCAAGACGATCATTCACGTCGACATCGATCCCTCGTCAATCAGCAAGAACATCAAGGTGCATATTCCCATCGTCGGCGATATCAAAGAAGTCGTGCAGGCGATGCTGAAAAGGGTGAAGAGCCAAGAGAGCCTGGCGCCCCGTCAGCAGATCTGGGCTGAGTGGCATAAGCAGATCATGCAGTGGAAGGCCGAAAAGCCGCTCCCGTACGAAAAGAGCGGCCCTGAGGGTGAAGTCAAACCGCGTGAATTGCTCGAAGAGGTGTATAACCTGACGAAAGGCGAAGCGATCATTGCCACCGATGTGGGCCAGCATCAGATGTGGACTGCGCAGATGCTGCCTTTTAACCGTCCGCGCTCATTTTTAACCTCAGGCGGATTAGGGACGATGGGCTATGGATTACCTGCCGGGATTGGCGCCTATTTCGCTGCGCCCGACCGTCAAGTCGTGGTAATCAGTGGAGACGGGAGTATCCAGATGAACATTCAGGAACTGGCTACCGCCGTGCAGTACCAGGTGCCTGTCAAAGTCATCATCCTAAACAACTACCATCTGGGTATGGTGCGGCAGTGGCAGGAGAAGTTTTACGACGGGCGCTATTCTCACTCCTACATGGATGCCATGCCCAATTTCGTGAAACTTGCCGAAGCCTACGGAGCGAGAGGGTTCCGCATCGAGAAGGCCAAAGATCTCGCTGCGACCCTCAGGGAAGCCTTTGTCACTCCTGGCCCAGTGCTGGTCGATGCCGTCATTCCCCAAAGTGAAGGGGTCTTCCCCATGGTGCCGGCCGGGAACGCCATGCACGAAATGCTCTTCGCCTAAGTGTGGAAAGGGATAAAGCGCTGACCAGTGGCGGAGAGCAGTCGGGGGATCTGTTCTACCACGGCGTCATCAGCAAAATCTTCTGGCGGAATGAGACCGGTGTCATTCATAGTGATAGCGGTAAGGATATCCCCTTTGCTTTTCCTTTCGTGACGCTGCTTGGTGTTCCCCGCCAGGACATCCGCTTCCTGCGTGAAGGTATGCGTGTGGGCTTCGACGTGAGCCAAACGCCGAAGGGCCTGCGGGTGTCGGTAATTAAGATCTATGATTTGTAAAGAGTAAAACGTAATTAGGGCAAGAAGAGAGGGTACTGCAGTAGCCTCTGCCTGACAGTTTATGTTTACGTTTTACGTCCTACTCTCGTGCCCGGGCTCTGCCCGGGTACGCCCTGAGTGGCAGGCTCTGCCTGCCGGCGGCCGCTCGTGCAGCGGCAGAGCCGCTTGCCCCTTGCGGTCCCAGGCAGAGCCTGGGACCGAGAAGGCCCCAAACCTAACGGTTCGTACTTTACGTTTTACGTCTTCATTACAGCGGCAAACCTGTACGGAACAAAATGAAGCGCCCGAGAAACTCGCCAACTATAGCTGACAGGATGGCAATGTAGAACAGGCCGGTGGCTGCCATCGTCTGTGGGATCTGCAGGGTCCGCCAGATCATGTAGGCCAACGATAAAGAGGCCAGTGGACCTAGCACGAGGCGTAGGGCTAGGAGCGCCCGGTGATCGGCCCATAACTGAGTAAGCCCAGAGCGTGTGGATTCACTCCCGAAAGCGAGAAAGAGGCCAACCGCAAAGATGAGCACACTCAGATAGGCGATGAGAGTGCCGGCGTAGAATTTGAAGACCCGCTTAAACGGATCCAACGAAAGTCCCAGTTGGATCAGGTACCAGTGTCCGAGAGACATGCCGGTGGCGACTGCTCCTAGCATTGCCGCTGAGGTCAAGAAGCTAAGGGGATAGAGTACCGTCTCGACCGAGAGTAGGGAAGCCTGACGATAGGAGCTGGCGCTGATACTCAAGGCGACTATGCCTGAGAACAGGGAAAACACATAAGCGCGTGCGCGTAAGACGAAAGGATCACCCCATAACGTGTACGTATAAATTCCACAAAACAAGCAGAAGACGAACCACACTCCGACTTCGAGCCCATGCAGGCTCCACAGGGTCTCTGGGCGGGCAAACAGCACCAGATAGGCTTTGCCCAACAGTATCGCGACGCCACAGCCAAGGTACACACAAGCAGAGGATTTGAAAAATCCCCGTTCGATCTCATGGAATTCCGGCACGCTGAGGGCGAGGATACCGCCAACCGCTAACTGTCCGAAGACCAGCAGAAACGTATGCGCAAACTCGATCATGGCGGGACTCTAGCGGTCGGCTCGGAACGAGTCTAGGGTCTAAGGAAAGTCTAGGGTCAAAAGTATTTGTTTGCGCCTTGTGCTCGTGTTAAGCTGCCGGTTGTATACAGGAGCATGCTTTGTGTCAGAAGTGATGACGATTCGCGTGGACAACAAGACTAAGCAACGTTTAGAAAAACTCGCCGAGGCTACAGCGCGGACTAAGTCCTTTCTCGTGGCCGAGGCAATCCGTTCTTACCTTGACTTGAACGAGTGGCAAATCAAGGAAATCCGTCACTGTGGCGCTGTCAGTCCGATGAGCAGTCTCCCTTCGCCCCGGAGGGGCGACAGAGTGTAGCCCAGGGCGCCAGCCCTGGGACGCCAGGTCACACCATACAATTCTTCAGCCCCAGAGGGGCGGAAGAGCCTGAGGCGGCGGCCTTCTGTCGCCCCTCTGGGGCTCCGGCAGGAAACCCCGAGTGACTCCTTTCCCACGGCTTACGCCGTGGGTTACCGGCTCACGCCCCTCCGGGGCTGACTAACTGAGAGCAGGTTGAGCGCAGGCGATAAGAAGAGTCGTAAGACACATAGGCAAAACCTTATTTCGGATAAAGTCCACTGTCTTGCTGCCCTCTTTCCCCCGGCTTCTTCCCTTCCCTCACCTTGACCCCTGGTCGTTCGACTTCTTGACTCTAGACTCCCAGACTCTGGACTCTCGACCTTTTCATTGCTATGGAATGTTGACTCACAAAGTCTATCTTTCAACCGGAGAACACGACGGTGACGCAAGAATCGCTTATTACTGATGAGATTCGTTCGTGGATCGGACACGAGACCCCTCCATGGACTATCGAGGCCTCGCGGCTCGATATCAAACGGTTTGCCGTGGCGACGGACGATCCGAATCCACTCTATCTCGATGAAGAGCATGCTAAGCAGAGCCCTTATGGTGGGCTTATTGCCCCTCCGCTATTCTACATGGCGCCCCTGACGAATCCGGTGTCCGAGACTGAGCTACGGCCAGATGGACTCCCCTATGAAGGGAAATTCCCTATCCCGCCGACACCTCTGCCGCGACTGATGGATGGAGGCACGGAGATTGAGTTCTTTGCGCCCATTCGTGCCGGCGATACAATCACTGGGCGCTGTAAGATCACCGATATCTATCAGAAAGAAGGACGCAGCGGACCGCTGATTTTCGTCGTGCGCGAAAGCACTTACACGAACCAAAACGGTGAGATCGTGTTGATTGAAAAGGGGGCGGCAATTTTGCGCTGAGGAATAGGCTTCGGTGTTCCCGGCCTGAACGGTGAAATTATGGCAGCAGAACAAGTGTACTTTGAGGATGTGGAAGTTGGCATGGCTTTACCGCCGCTGCACAAGAAGCCATCGAATACCTTGTTGTTTCTCTATAGCGCGATCACCTGGAATCCTCAGCGTATCCATTATGATAAAGACTACACGCTGACCGAGGGCTACCGTGATGTGATCGTCCATGGGCCCTTGCGCGGCGCGTTCTTGTCGCAACTGGTGACTCACTGGGTCGGAGACGAGGGAATCCTAAAAAAGCTGTCGTATGCCAACCGCGACATCGCGTATGTGAACGAGCCGTTAACCTGCAAAGGGACGGTAACACGCACGTGGACCGAAGACGGCAAAGGCTACGTCGAGTGCGAAATTTGGGTAGAAAACGAACAAGGAGCCAAGCTCACGCCTGGGCAGGCTACCGTGATATTGCCGAGGAAAGCGTAGGGGCGAAGCATTCGCCCTGTGGAAACCAGAGCGCTCTTGGCTCACGATCGTGAATGCTTCGCCCCTACACGAGGAAAGAATATGTCACGCCGACGCATCAAGATCATTCATACCTCTGACGTGCATTTAGAGAGCGACACCTTTGGCAGAAGCGAGGAAGGAAAAAATTACCGCTCGCGTATTCAGCGCGCGTTTGAAAAAGTCGTCGATCAGGTCATCGAGGAGCGCGCTGATCTTTTCTTAATCGCCGGCGATCTCTTCGATTCGAACCGCGTGCCGGAGGCGGGAGCGCAGTTCGTCCATAGCGAACTGGCCAGGGTTCCTTGTCCGGTCATCCTGATTCCTGGCAACCATGACTGCTATGACCACCGTTCGGTTTATAAGAAAGTGGACTTCACCACCGCTGGACCACATGTGTACGCCCTGACCTCGGAGGAGGGCTCAACCCTGGAGTTTCCTCACCTGCACGCTACCGTGTGGGGTAAAGGCTTAGTCGAACATGACCACAACTACCGTCCACTGGCTGGCGTGCCTCCACGACGCGGCGATTATTGGCACATCGGCATGGCGCACGGCTATTTCGTCGATGAAGAAGAGATGCAACGCTCTTCGCTCATCTTTCCGCGGGAGATTGCCCAATCAGGGCTCGACTACCTGGCGTTAGGTCATGTGCATGTCTTTACCGACCTCAGTCATGGCACTACCAGAGCATGCTATCCCGGCACTCCAGCCCCGTTGCATTTAGGAGTGAACAACGGCGGTAGTGTGGCGCTGGTCATCCTCGATCCCGATGACGGGGTCATTCTCACTCAACAGAGGATCGTACTAGAATAGCAATCAGTTATCAGCGGTCAGTTGTCAGCAGGAAGCAAAGGTCGTCTATTTTTCACTCGCCGTTTTTACAACCCTTATCGCTTCTGCTATGAAGGACACATGGCAGAGAAGGCTGATCTGCACCGCCGGGCGCAGCGGGTGACGATCAAAGACATCCTACGCACCGCCGTGGACATGGAGAAAAAAACCATGTCGTTGTACACGCGCTTCGCGCGCCTCTTCCGGTCGCATGAAGACCTGCGCACCTTTTGGTTCACTATGGCTCGCCATGAGGCCGGCCATCTCGGTGCTCTGGTCTTGGTGGAAAGCGTGCTTGAGAGTGACCCCGTCTTAGCCGAGAACAGCAAAGTATGGTTTGATCCGTCGACCGTGGTGCGGCTGCGGTCGTTGCTCAACGCCTACGGCCGTGAGGCGGTTAAGGGGGTCTCGATTGAGCGCGCATTCGAGATGGCAATCGATGTAGAGGGTTCGGAACTCGAAGATGTCGTGGTCGAACTCCTTCAGGTCGTAAAGGAAAAGACGCTGCGCGACCAGGCAGTGAAGCTCCTGATTCACGATCTTGGTGACCTGAGCTACATGGTCGAGAAGTTCACCAAGAACGAGGCGCTGCTGGCGCGAGCCGATGAGTTGGTAGAGCGTCGGGTCGATACCCTTACGGTTGCGTCACCGGAGAGGCGCCAGGCCCACCCGTCGTAGGCTGGGCAATCAGAATGTACTGGTAGGGCAAGAACGTGAGCTTCTCGGTGATATTCATCCCAGCTGTTTGCAACTCCTGCTTGACTGTCTCTTCGCTGAGGCGCATGGAGAGAGGCGGCCCAACCGGTATCCCGTCCTTCTTATAAAAATCCACGATGACCAAACGCCCGTTCGGTTTGAGTGCCTTGTGCAATTTGCGCAGGTACACTTCACGGTCCTCGATATGGTGATAGGTATCGCAAATAAAGGCGAGGTCGAGAGAGCTGTCGATCAAGAGGGGATCGTGCGCTGGCACCTGCATCACCTGAACGTTTTGGATCTTTTCCTTGGCTAGGCGTTCACGCAAGTAGCTGAGCATGCCTTCATCGACATCGACGGCAAACACCTGCCCTTTCTGTCCGACCATCCGAGCTAAGCGCAAAGTGAAGTAGCCGCTGCCGGCGCCGATGTCGGCCACGACCTGTCCTTCTTTCAAATGAAGTGCTTGAATGACCGCGTCGGGCTTCTGCCACTCGTCGCGTTTCGGATCTTCCAGAAGCGCAATATACTGATCTAACGGTATTGGGTGATGGGGATGCTGTTCCTCGGCCCTGCCCAGGCTGTTTCCTAGACAAAGCATGAGCAGAACCCCGCTAAAGATTTTCCTAAGCTGCGGCTTGTTGATCATGGGCTGTGGACTGGCGTTTTTCACGTTCTTATTCTCCTTTGTCACTCATTACTCAAATCCTTATTCGCTGGTTCTCATTCCGTTCCTGGCTCTTGCTTGAGAGCAAAACGGGCTCTAAAGAAGGGAGGGTATGATACTGGAAAAGAAAAAACGGATGAATCTCTTGATTATCCAAGGATTGGTGTGTTTCCTGATCCCCTTTTGGGGCGCGGCCATGATTGTGGTTGGACTTATAGGGAGGCATCCGCTCTGGATGGTCTTAGGCCTGATCGTGGTGTTCGTCGGTCTGCCGTTCGCGCGCAATGCGTTACGGAGTAACGGATCGTCGGGGGAGAGAAAAGTTTTTTCTTAGCGGGTAGGAGCGGCCAGAGTTAGCACCAGTCCCAACTTAAGCCATTTTTTCTGAACTATAGGCTAAAAGTTCCCTCTCCCCTCGTGGGAGAGGGCTGTATAGACCGGAGACATGGGTGACAAGTGTGCGGAGACATGGGTAACACATGGCCTTAGTGCTCAGAAGGGAGCCGCAGATCAATCTCCCGCACCACGTGGCGACAAAAATACACCGTCAAGCGGCCCTCGCAGGTG
>JACQEL010000015.1 GCA_016200595.1 Deltaproteobacteria bacterium | reverse complement strand
CCCGGGCTCTGCCCGGGCACGCCCTGAGTGGCAGGCTCTGCCTGCCGGCGGCCGCTCGTGCAGCGGCAGAGCCGCCCGCTCCGTGCGGTCCCAGGCTCTGCCTGGGACCGAGCAGGCCCCGGGAACAAACGCCGTGAGAGTCGGCACGAGAAAAACTCTCCTCATATCGCTAATTTTCACCAGCCCAGGCGGAGCCTGGGTATGAGAAAAAATCGTACAGTGGGCAGTGCCCACCCTACGGTGAGCGATCAGCCATCAGTGATCAGTGGTCAGCAAAACATGCGAAGCTTGTAGCCCGTGCTCTATCACGGCGCCGTCGAGGCGGTCACTGGCGTAAGGTCAGCAGTCAGTCGCGCCAAAATGTCTTCCAGGTTGTGACTCATTGCCTCGGCAATAGCCTCGGGATTGCGTTTATCAGCCTGCTGCGTCGCGGTGTAGGACTGGAACCAAAACGGCGAGCGCTGGCCCGCCTCGGTCACCCAGAAGTCAATAGACAGCGCCGCCTCCCAGGTCTGTTCATGATCGACTTCTTCAAACTGATGGATCACTCCACCCAAGACCCAGTCAGCATTGCCTTCGGTCGAGGGAAAAACCTTGGCAAACAAACCTGATCTGCGTAGGTAACGCCGAGTCCAGTCAGTGACCAACTCAGCCGGCACGGCGGCCCAGCGGTGATAGTTATAAAAGTCCAGGCGGTAAGGAGACGAGCGATAGACCATGAGATCTTGACCATACGGGTCCCGAGCGTGGAAGGGAGAGACGCTTAAGGAGAGTGTCGCGGCGCTGGAAGAAACCTCCGGAAGCGTCAATGTCAGCGCGTAGTGATGAATCTCGGGCTGTGGTTTGGTTAAACTGCACCCTGCGAGCAGCACACTTGCCAGCACCGCTCCCGACAATAACCGTAGGCCAATGCTCATTTGTCAGGAATCGCTTTCTCCGGCAGGGTTCGGCCCCAGATCAATTCCGAAGGGTTACGGCGCAGCGAGTCGGCGGTCTCTTTCAAGTGACGCGAAGTGTCGGCCAGGTTGGTCAGGGCCTGCTTGAGCTCAGTGCGGTTTTCGCCCAGCAATTCGTCAACGTGTTTGGTGAGTTGGGTGACTTCTTTAGCTAAGTCCGCGGTCGCCGCGGCAGTCTGACGGATCTGCACGATCGTTGTCTTGCTATCATTCAGAAGCCCTGTGCGCATCTCATTAATCGCTTCCGTGACAGTCCTGATGCCAGCGGCAGCCTGAGCCAGGTTATCGACCATAGCTTTGAGTGTGGCCCGGGACTCCGGGGTGGACACGTCATCGAGAGAAGTCATGAGGCTTTCACTTAAATGCGCGACGTTGCGCAAGAAGGAAGCGATCGCCGCGCTGTTGTCCGGACTCAGCAGATCTTGCTCGACGTGGGTGAGAACATCGACCAGGCGCTCGGCAATCTCGCTGGCGCGGTCGCGAAACTCCTCAAACCCGCCTTCTCTGACCGGGATGGTGCCGCCAGGCGGCAAAGGTGGGGCGTTGGGCGAGCCCCCTTCCAATTCAATGATGCGGATGCCAGTAACGAGCGAGCCGACCAGGAGAGCGCTCGTGCCCTGCTGTACGGGTGTGTCCGGTTGTAGCGCAATCAGGACCGCCGCGCGCGGCGGGGTCTCGTGCGTGAGGTGGATCTCTGCAACTTTTCCGACTGTCACTCCTTGATACTCTACCGCTGCGCCGGGCAGGAGCCCACTTATCGATTTGGCGAAGATAATTTGATACTGCGCTACCGGCTGGAGGAAGCGTGAGCCTGCCAACCACAGGATGGCAGCGGCCAGAATGAAGAAGCTGACGGTGACGAATAACCCAACCTTAAGCCGGGTTTTCCCCATGATCCCCTCCGTCTACTAAGAGTGCATCGAGCAGACCGTGCTGCACGACGGTCGACCGCGGCCGCCGGTCGAAGAACGCACGCACGTGCGGATGATCCATTGAGCGGACCTCGTCAAGAGTCCCGGCGGCGAGCACTTTCCCAGCATGCAGCATAATGGCCCGGTCAGCAATCATTTGGATACTGCTCAATTCATGCGTCACGACGAGAATCGCCACGTCAAACTGCGCTTTCAAGCGCAAGACCAACTCGTCCAACTCCCGAGCTGTGACCGGGTCCAGCCCGGCTGAAAGTTCATCGAATAGTAAAAGCCCTGGATCTAAAGCGAGGGCGCGAGCGACCGCGGCCCGTTTCTTCATGCCACCACTAATTTCAGCCGGTAGGGACTGAGCAGCGCGTTCTAAGCCAACCAGAGCAAGCTTCATGCGCGCCAAGGTGTAGGCAGTCTCGCGGTTAGCATGAGCATGTTCGATGATTGGCAAGGCGATGTTTTCTTCGAGAGTCATAGAGTTGAAGAGCGCCCCGCCCTGAAACGACATCCCCACGTTGCGCAGGATCGCCTCCTGTTCCTCTTCTGAGGCGCGGTGGATATCGCGGCCGTCGATCAATACCCGCCCAGCCGCCGGGGTGAGCAGTCCGACAATGTGACGCAGGAGGGTGGTTTTTCCAGAACCGCTCCCGCCAAGAATAACCGTAATCTCCCCGCGCCGCGCACTGCAGGAGACGCCGTCGAGAATAGTGCGGTTCCCATAGCGGGCCACCAAGTTTTCAACCTGGACGTAGGGGGAGGAATCGCGTTCTGTGGTCACGGTACTCAATCGAAATAAAAGAAAATGGTGGTGAAAACGGCGTCCGCTAAGATACACAGCACAATAGAGGTTACCACTGAGGCCGTGGTATTGGTGCCCACGCCCTCGGCGCCCCCATGGACATAGAACCCGCGGTAACAGGACACCAGTCCGATGAGCAAGGCAAACATCGTGCTCTTGACCATGCCAGTGACGAGATCGCTGATCAGCAGAGCTTGGCTCGTCTGTTGGAGATAGTTGCGGCTGCCGAGGCCTAAAACAATCACTCCCACCCAATAGCCTCCGAAAATTCCGGCCAGGTTGGAGAGCACGGTGAGGCACGGAACCGCACACAGGAGCGCCAACACGCGCGGGAGTAAAAGAAAACGGCCTGGGCTCAACGCCATGGTGCGCATGGCATCGATTTCTTCAGAGACAACCATGGTCCCGAGCTCGGCGGTGATGGCTGAACCACTACGACCGGCCGCGATGATGGCGGTGAGCAGTGGTGCCATTTCCCGCGTCATCGACACCCCTACCAGGTTAGCAATATAAATCGACGCACCAAACTGCCGCAATTGACTGGCCGCGTTGAGCGCGAGGACTGCACCGATCAGGAAGGAAAGAAACGAGACGATCGGCACTCCGTCAAGGCCGATTTTTACGATCTGTTCACCAGTCCGCTCCCATTTGACCCCTTTGCCATGCCAGGGCGCGATGAAAAACCAGTAAGTAATTTCGCCGATCATCTCCAACAGCCGACGCGCGGTGGCAAGGAGATCAAGTGTTTGTTCTCCTACCTCTTCGATCGGTGACAGCGACTCTGTGGGGGTAGCGGCGTGCTCAAGAAGGCTCGCATCAAGTCCGGTGAACGCCTGGCGTGCCTCAGCCGACAAACCCGAGAAGCGCACTTCGATGCCTTTTTCCTTCCCTTCGATCACTAAACGGAGGAGCGCGGCGGCATCGAGACCACTGAGTTTCTGTACTCCACTGAGATTGACCACTACTCGTGAGCCAGGTTCAGCTCGCTTCAAGACCTGCTCGCGCAGGGGGGCAAGCGCGAGCGCACCCGAGATGTGGTTGTTGGTTAGCACATCGAGTTTCAAAGCTCTTCTTACATAAAGAGTCCAGCGCGACCTGTAAAGCAATGCTGCCAGGACGCTTACGTAATCTGTCTATTGTTTCGCTGCCACAAACGACAGACTTGTGGTGAGATTCTTCGTCGCGGAGTTTATCCTGAGCCCTTCGACGATGCTCAGGACAGGCTCCGTCAAAGGGCTCCTCAGAATGACACTCCTCAGAATCACGCGGACGCAGTATTAGAGCGTTCCGCGCGCTCTGTCCGTTTGTTTCCCTCCTTAGGCTAGGCCCCTTTCGCTTTCCTGGTGTTTTTATAGCATAATCATTGGTCAAGGAGGCTGGTATGGCTTTGTGGAATTTGCGGTGTGGTAAGGGTGGATGCAGTATTCTTTTCTTGTTGTTGATCATTGTTTCTAGTTGTGGTGGATCGCGCGAGGAGTCGCAGACTACTCCGGCGAATGTACCCGGACGGCCAGCTGCGGAAGCGACAGCGCCAGAAAGTAAAACTGGACCGTCTCCAACTACTCTGCCAGCTTCAACGTCGGAGGAACCCGGTGGAGCCCTGACCCCAACTTTATCTTCTCATGCCAGTGTATTGGCAAGCAAAGAATTGGGGATGGTGATCACTGGTAAGGGAGCTGGAGAATCTGCCCGCTCGCTCGAGGTGCTCGAACAACAAATTCTTTCCTTCTTGCCCCAGCTTCAAGAGGTCTACGATCAGGAACGCGAGCAAGACCCAAGCCTCATGGGGAGCCTGGATGTTAGTCTGACGCTCGCACCTGGCGGCGAGGTATCTGACCTTCGCTTCCCGTTACGGCGCGTCTCCAATGAGAAGCTCGTCACCGCCGTGTTTGATCGGCTGCGCGCCTGGGGTTTTCCTCCAGCCGATGACGCGGTTCAGCTCCGCTTCCGCTTGCTTTTCGTCCCGCCAGGTGTCGATCAAGCTTCTATCTTGACGTGGGAGAAGCAACTTGGTGGCCGCGTACTGGTCGATCGCAGTGAAGAAAGTCGTGTCGCGTCAGCCACAAAACCAGCCCCAGCCAAGAAAGTTCCCCCGCGCAAACTTCCGGCTGTGTCCTCGCGGCCAAGAGTTGCGGAGGCATCTCGCATTCCTGTCAGCGGTTGGTACCAAGTAGTGAGTCCGAGCGTCTTGCGAGCCGCACCCCGTAATTCATCGCCTATAGTGGTCCGGCTCCGTCCGGGTACCCGAGTCCGAGTGGTTGGGCTGGTGGGAGGGGAATGGCTAGAGGTACGCTCGGTCAGCAACCGGCCTCCGGGTTTTCTCTATCGCCGAGATGCCAGACCTGAACAGGATGAAAGAGCACGGCGAGGATGACGGAAGCGGTCAGCCGTTGCAGGCCGGCGGCTGACCAGGGAGAAGCCAATTGCTTTACTCACCGCTAGATAGGGATGAGTACCTATGCGAGGAACGCACCTAAATCCGGATTCATTGGGAACATACTACCGTCCGGGTGCCACGGGCAGCTTGCCTGCCCGTGCCCACCGCTCGCACTGGCGGACCAGCCCAATACTGTCCGGAATAAATTTACTGCGGTGTGCGCCGGAGGCGCAATTATATGGAGTGCGCCAGCCATGCTGGCGCTTTG
>JACQEL010000917.1 GCA_016200595.1 Deltaproteobacteria bacterium | reverse complement strand
GCTGGCGCTTTGTTGGGCTGAAGCCATGCTTCAGCCCAATACCGTGCGAAGCACGGCTTCGCACAGCCAAAGCGGGAGCATGGCTCCCGCACTCCAAAGGGCAAAGCCCCAGTCTTGGGCACGAGACAGAAAAATTTTCCGGACAGTATCAGGCTGGTCCTCTAGTGCGACCGTACCACACGGGCAGCCAGCTGCCCGTGGCACCCTGAATCGTGGCGTTCGGGACATTACCGAACTTGCCTGTCAAATTTCATCAGCGACCGTATGAGTAATCACAACAACGGATAGTAGAACAGCAAGGAGTACCTCCAGACGCAGAGTCGCCGTCCCCGCTGTGGGAACAAGCGCTACGACAAGGGTGCACCCACAGCACGATCCGTCCGTTGTTCGGCCAGCTCCGACTCAAGAGCGTGAATGCCTGATGGCCTGTTTCACGTCCGGAACCAATACGGCAGGCACGCTGAGAGACCTGAGTCCCGTTCTGAGCAACCTGGGGATAACCTCAATCCGGCCCGCCAGCTCCCCACACAGCGAAACGGGCGTGTCGCCGGCTTCCCGGATTACTAATTCGATGAGCCGTAGGATAGTCGGATGGTCGTCGATGAAATACGCCGCCACCAGGGGATTTTCGCGCCCGGCGGCCATAGTGTATTGGGTGAGGTCATTAGAGCCGATGCTGAAAAAGTCCACGTGCTTCTTCAGCGACGGCACTGACAAGGCCGCCGCCGGCGTCTCGATCATCGCCCCGATCCGTGGCAACTTACGGATGCCCATGTCATCCGCCAAGTGCTGGAACCGCTCCACCACCTGAACCACATCGCTCTCCGTCGTCACCATCGGTATCAGCACGCCAATATGGAAATGCTGGGACACTTCCAGCAGCGCCCGCAATTGCGCCTCCAACAGGTCCGGGTACTCAAGCAGCACCCGCACGCCGCGCCGTCCCAGGAAGGGATCGGGCTCCGGTGGCAGATGGAGGTAGAGCGGGTTCTTGTCGGCCCCAATGTCGAGCAGACGAACATCGACCTGCCTTCCTTGGGCCGGGTGAAGACTATCAAGCAGAAATTCCGCGAATTCTCGGTCTGAGGGAAAGTGCTTGGTGGAGAGGAAGAAAGGCTCGGTGCGAAACAACCCGATCCCATCAGCACCACAGTTCATCGCCAGCTCCACATCTTCCCGACTGCGGACATTGGCCATGACCGCGACCTCAACTCCGTCCACAGTAACCGTGGGCTCGAGGCGGCTAACCTGTGCCATCGTCTCCTGGCGTTTGCGCTCTTCATCAAGATCTCTGGCGAACTTTTGCCGAGCTCCAGAGTCCGGGTTGAGCACCGCCGTTCCCTCGTTCCCGTTCACCAGCACGACGTCTCCCATGTGTACCGTTTCTAATAGCTCAGGAATCCCACCCACACAGGGAATGCCAAGCTCGCGCGCCAGCAGAGCCGCATGCGCTGCGGGGCCAGCGAATTCGGCAAGAACTGCAACCGTGGACAAGCGCGAGAGAAACACCGTATCCGAAGGGAGCAACCGCCGGGCGACCAGCACGGTATTGGCCGGCAGGTTTTCGAGGCTATGGGCCTGAATGCCGGCCAACGATAGCAATAACCGGCGGGATAAATCGTCTATGTCATCGCCGCGCGCCCGGAACATTTCATCGCTCATGTCTCTGAATCTGCGCGCCAGCCGTCGGAAAACGGTTCTGATTACGTGCTCAGCATTGATGCTCTCCGCTGCCACGGTCTGTTTGAGTTCCTCAACCACAGCGGCGTCCAGCAGGATTGCCTCTTGCGCGCGGAAGATGTCCGCTGACTTCTTGCCTAATCTCCCCTCAATCCGCTTCGCATCGATGATCAGACTCTGCCGTACGTCGTCGATTGCCTCCTCAATTCTAGTCTTTTCTTCATCTACTTGGGTACTGTCTATTTCAGAGAGTTCGGAGTCTCGCTGCAGCACGTCTCGGTAAACGAAGGCCTTCCCCTGAGCCAGCCCTGGGGAGACTCGTTCCCCGACCAGCGTACGCATCGTGTCTTTTTCCGACTCCGTCTTCATCAGTTGCATCTCTTTGGCGATCTACCTAGCTATGATCAGCGATTTTGTCCATAAGGTATCATACCCAGAGCGTGCAAACATGAACCGGGGAAGCTGCGTGCTCCCCTTTTTTCCTTAGGGTGAATGTCACTAAAAGTTTCAACTCTTTTCTGCTGCCCCACGGATATGGTTGCGGCGCACCTCCTCTTTTTGTGAGGTCACTGCCGAGAGTTATCGAGGTCATCGCCGCCCCTCGGCGAATGCTGCCGCGCGTCAGGCGTCGCCGCGCTTAAGCGCTCGTGGCGCCGGGGAGTACTTCTTCGGTCCACACCTGGAAGCGCTCCAGCGTATTCGGGCCGAAAGTAGTGCTGAGCGCCACATCGGAGGCGTCGCGGCCCCGGGCAATCAGCACGCGCCCAATGCGCGGGGTATTGTTGCGCGCATCGAAGGTGTACCAGCTGCCGCCGAGGTAGGCTTCGAACCATCCGGCGAAGTCCATGGGGGCGTCCACCGGCGGCACGCCAATATCGCCGAGATAGCCGGTGCAGTAACGCGCGGGAATATTCAGGCAGCGGCAAAAAGCGATGGCCAGGTGGGCGTAGTCCCGGCAGACGCCTTTGCGCTCGTGAAACACCTGCCAAGCCGTCTTGGTCGCGCGGGCATGCTGGTAGCCAAAAACGATATGACGATGGACGAAATCGCAGATCGCCTGGACACGGCCCCACCCCGTGGGCGAGTGGGCGAACAGCTGCCAGGCGATTTCCGAGAGCAGGTCGGTCTCGCAATACCGGCTGCCCAGCAGAAAAATCAAGGACTCCTCCGGTAAGTCCTGCACCGCGTGTTGCTGGGCCCAGGGAGCAACGAGATCAGTTTGGCCAGAATCGTTCACGACTGCAGCGGCCGACAGTCGCAATCGGCCCTGCGGCGCGACGATCCGGCTGCACCAGTTGCCAAAGGAGTCACGATAGGCCGTGATCGGGATCGACGGAGTGAGGATAAGATGGTCCGGTTTGACGATGTCGGAAATCCGCGTGTAATGAATGCTCAACGTCACGATCATCGGTGTGGGCTGCGGACAGTTGTAGACCAACTCGTACCCGACTCGGATTTGCATTTTTCGCCTCCCTGGCTGTGTTCCTCATGCTCGAGGTCATACGGAGCGGCCTGCCGCAGTTTCGCGGCAGTCTCCCATCACACTTGCACCTTAGCAACACGATACCATCCTTCACTTTAACAACACGACACCATGGGGGCCGTTCGACTTTCCGGCTCGGCGGTGCAATGCCCTCATTACACGGGGGATACTGAGCGGCAGGGAATCAGTATCGTCGCCGCCTCTTCAAGAAGCCGCGCCAGACGCACCGCCCACCAGGTTTGTCCTGGTTCATCGGCGATGAGATCCTGGCAGACTTCGAGCTCTACGTGCGGAATACCGCGTTGCTCGCCGTGCACTACAACGGTGTAGTCCGTATCATCGCTCACCGCATAGGGCTCATTGTCACCGACGCTGAGGCCATGCTCGCGCCGTACCAGGTCGAGCAGCACACGACCGAGGCGCGCATCACGGTTATAGAGCACGCCGATGTGCCAAGGTCGAGCCACGTCCAAGAACGACGGCGTGAAACTATGCAGAGCCACTAGCAGCGTGGGCCGCTCTACCTGGCGGCGCGCATCGAGTTCGGCACGGATGCGGTCATGGTAGGGATGGAAAATTTCACGTGCGCGGATTTCGGCATCGCTGCGAGATAAGCCTTCGTTGCCAGGAATACGCGTACGCTCACTCCGTGTCACAATAGAGTCCGGCGCCCCCGGCGGCCGATTGCAGTCAATCACCAGCCGCGAGTAAGTTTGCAGAATCAGAGAGGCATTGAGCCTATCGGCCAAGCGTCCAGCCAAACCCGCCACGCCGATATCCCAGGCAATGTGGCTCTTCAACTCTGCGGGGGACAGCCCTAGGGAGCCGAGCACACGCGGAAGCCGGCGGCTGGCATGATCGCAGATGAGGAAGTAGGGTGAGGTACCGGCGGGGCGTTTAATTCGAGCAACAGCCGAATCGCGATCCGCGAGAAGTCTAATGCCGCCCTGCAAAGGTTCTTGTGCAGAAACTCGATCGCGCTGATGACCGTGTACCATGAATTTACCCTGTAAGGACTTGACGGTCCTCGTCAGTGGATAGAGGAGGAAAAAGAGGCCTAGGTCGTTTTTTTGGCAGCCGCTAAGAAGGGTGCGATCAGGTCGATCGGCACCGGAAACAGGGTGGTCGAGTTATTCTCCGTTGCCACTTCGGCAAGGGTCTGGAGATAACGCAACTGGAGTGCAACCGGGTGCTGCTCGATGATTACTGCCGCGTCGACCAACCGTTGTGCCGCCTGGAATTCCCCCTCAGCATTGATGACCTTGGCCCGGCGCTCGCGCTCGGCCTCCGCTTGTCGGGCGATGGCCCGCTGCATGTCCTGCGGCAGGTCGATATGTTTGACCTCTACCATCGATACCTTCACCCCCCAGGGCTCGGTTTGGGCATCGAGGATCTCCTGGAGGCGAGCGTTGATCTGCTCCCGTTCTGCCAGGAGCTCGTCTAACTCGGCTTGACCGCACACGCTGCGCAGCGTGGTCTGCGCGAGCTGGGAGGTGGCAAAGAGGTAGTTCTCGATCTCGACCGTGGCTTTATTAGGATCGAGCACGCGAAAATACAGGACCGCGCTGACTTTCAGCGAGACATTATCGCGGCTAATCACGTCCTGCGGGGGGATATCTAGCGTAATCGTGCGCAGGGCTACCCTGACCATGCGTTCCATCAGCGGGATCACATAAATGATGCCTGGCCCGCGGCAAGCCACGAGCCGACCGAGCCGAAAGACAACGGCCCGCTCGTACTCGTACAGGACCTTGAGCCCGCTCACGAGCAACACTCCTCCAATCAGCACGACCGTCAGTACAGCGCCAAGATCACCCATGACGATTCCCCCTTTCAATGATGTTCTCCAGCCGGATGGTTGCTGGGCTTGATGTCGAACTGAAAAGGCTTGCAACCCAGCTAATCATCAAGAACTTGGCATAGCAGTCATTCTTTAGCACACCACCACGTTCTTATCACTTGCGGTATGATAGAGGCCCTGCGCCTGGGGGGGAAGCAGGAGTCGGTTGCTCGCGTGTCCTCCGCTGTTTGCCTCAGAGCCTTCACTAGCTTGACCTGCTTGCTCAATTGCTCGCTCTCCTGCTAAAGGCTGTTCCGCTCTTCTGCACTTCCTGCTGGCGAGCGTTCAATATGCTGGGCGGCGACCTGACGATGGGCGGTGATCTGTGCCGCACCGGTTCTCTCCCCGCTTACACTTGTCGATCGTGGCTCCGTGCGTACTCCTCAGTGGTGGAGGTGCGCTTCCAAGATCCATATCTGCTTATCGACCCGACGCGAGAGGTCGGTGTAGAGCGCTGCACTGCCCGCATCCTCCACGTCAGTGGCCAGCGTAATGTCGTCCCGCAGCGCCGTGGCGTACTGCGCGAAGCGCTCAGCCAGTGCCCGTACATGGTCGGTGCCGTCCACGAGAGCATCGGGATACTCCGGTAGCCTCGACTGCAGGGCCGCCGTGCGGGCTGTTCCCCTCACCACCCCCCCCAGCACAACAATGCGTTCGGCCACCATGTCGGTGTACCCTGCGAGTTCGGTAACAAGGGTGGCGAAGAGAGGATGCAGCAAGGCAAAGTCGTTGCCCTTGACATTCCAGCAGGCCTGTCTGACCTGGGAGCGTAGATCCACGGTACAAACCAGGGTCTGATTGAGTAGCTGAACCATGTACAGGCTGATTTCCGGGGGCCTATCGTGGGGGACGGGGCTGTGGTTGGTATTGTTCATATTTTGTCCTTGCGGCTCTGTCCGTCGTCTCATCTGTGCGCGGCCACTGGCTAGGATCCCGGAAGCGGAGGGCGAGAGCCGCGAACCCTACAAGACACTTTTCCACTCATTCCCCCGGATTGTAACGCGGGCGGTTCGTGCCGTCTGTGAGATTCGTGCTACAAATATTGGAATCCTGCGCAAATCGTACTGGAGGGAACCTGCCATAATGCAAGTCCGTCCCGGGGCGCGGTGTCCGGGACCTTGCCCCTCTGCTGCGAGTACGTCTTGTTCCGGAGCAACCAGGATCAGCTTAAGCAGCAATCTTGCGCAGTTCTTCCGGCGCCAAAGACGGTGAGTGGGGTTGCTTCATAAGGTTCCTTCAGCAGGACACCGGCAAAGAGCATGATCCCAGTGGCAGCGCCCATGAACCAGTACGGCAGCGGCGGCCAGGTCTTATAGCGCTTTGCACTTGCGTGCATTCTGGG
>JACQEL010000916.1 GCA_016200595.1 Deltaproteobacteria bacterium | reverse complement strand
TGCCGCGTGGAATCCTGGTCCGAAGTTCACGCCCATTGGTACCTCACGGTTTTCTGGTGTATCCATAACCCCTCCGCGCTGTGTGCCTGCATAAATAATTTGTCCGTTCCCCTCACGGATATCAGGCAGTTCTCGTTACAAAGATAGGCCTGATCCTCTTGCCTACTTTGAGCCCCTAACGTCTTAGGGATAAGCTGCCCCCGACAACGAAGGCAACATACTCCGCTCTGCCGCGAACCGCAACGAACAGTCAGCAAGGTAGGCTTAGCCGCGCCGGGCGGGGGTCAGCTTCATCCCTTAGTTGGACGGCACCCCAAGCGCCGCCGTCTCGGCTATGGGGATTCTAAGGCCAACGCCGGCCCAAACTGCGGGCGCCGCAGGATCAGGCGAAGCGTCAGGGGGCGCTCTGCAGGGCGCGGGCAACCCGCAAGCGAGGAGAGAAAAGCCGCGGCCCGGGCCGCGCCACTCTGTGAGCGCGCCCAGGCCCCCTTGCGGACAGAGGGCGACCGGGGAAGGACCTGAGCACTCCCTGCGCATGGCGTTAGGCGGCCTCCGGCAACACCAGCACCGGGCCTGGCGGTGCCTCCAGCTGAGACATTCCAGCGGAGCGGTGGTTGCGTTGCGGGGCCACCAGAGCCGTGCGGATCAGCCGCTGCCCACACACCGGGCAGCGCTCGGGATGCTGCGCCCCCTGCTGCGCGCAGTACGTCTGCCAGTCTAGCCTCTGAGGGAGCGTGACCGGCGCCTGCCCCAGTGCCTGGCGACACTGGGCGAGGGGCTCGCGCTTAGCCGGCGCATACAACCCATAGGCGCGTACCACCTGCAGCTCTGGCGGCGGCACGTGCAGCAGCCACCGCTGCACGAAGTCCTCCGCCGTGAGCGGCAGCAGTTTGCGCTTCCCGCGCCCCTGCGCATCGGGGTCCTGATTATCCGCATACCGAAACGTCACCGTCCGCGCATCCCAGCTCACCACGCGGCCCGGCTTCGGCGGCCCGCCCCGTAGATAGCGGGCCAAGTACGTCGCCACCCCCCGCCCGTGCGCAGAGCGGGTCAGGATCTGCACGTGCCAGGGCTTCCGCCCCAAGCGGTTCACAAGCATCCGCAGCTGGGAGGGCGTTACTCCTGCGGGCAGGGTCAGTTGCCCCGCCTCCAGCGCCGCATGGAGAGCCGCCAGGAGTTTGCCGCGAAAGACGGGCATCACCACCCGCGCCGGGAGCAGATACCCGTTGTGTACGGCCCGCCAAGTGTCTCCGTCCCAGCCCCCGCCTGTCACTAAACAATGCAGATGGGGGTGCAAGACCAACGTCTGCCCCCACGTATGTAACGCGGCCAGCATCCCCGGCGCCGCTCCCAAGTATTTCGGGTCACCCACCAACTCGCTCAGCGTCGCCCACGCCGCGTGGAACAACCGCTTGGCCAGCTCCCGTACGTTGGCTAACCACAGGGCGTTGAGGTCGCGGGGGAGGGTGAAGATGACGTGATAGTGGTCACAGGCCAGCAACCGCGCCTGCTGGCGCTCCAGCCACTGCGCGATCTGTAACTGCGTACACAGTTCATAGGCTCCTCTTTTGCTCACCGGTCCTTGAGAGGATTATAGGACTTTTTGCTCTCCACAGACCAGGGAGGAATGAGTCTTACAGTTGGTACGATAATGCCAGAAAGAAGCGCGACTTTGCCATTTGCTCCTCCTGCCGCCGAACTCTTGAAACCGAAGAAAGGACCAAACCTCCTCATTTTTTCATTGTTGTCTCTGCATAGAGTTGCAGAAAACTTCTTACAGATGTCTAACGGCTGTGGTTAGCGTCAAAGTTGTGCGGCAAACAGATCCCATGTGTCCGGTACACCTTTGAGACTGTGAGTGCCTCGATCCAAAAACGCGATCCCTGAGCCGGCAACGAGATCCTTGACCGTCCGGGATACCAGGATTTCACCGGGGTCGGCGAGAGATGCAACTCTCGCACCGATATGAACGGCGATACCCGCGACACGGTTATTCCTGGTCTCTATTGCGCCCGTGTGAACTCCGGCCCGGAGGTCGAGGCCGAGCGGTCGAATCACTTCACGGATTGCGGCAGCACAGCGAACTGCCCGTCCGGGTCCGCTGAAAGTCGCTAAGAAGCCGTCTCCTGCCGTATCCACTACCACTCCACGATGGCGGGTGATCTCAATGCGGCTCCGTTCATGATACTCCTCAAGTAGCTCTGCCCAGCGGCGGTCTCCAATTTCTGCTACTTTCTGCGTCGAGCCTGCGATGTCTATAAAGAGGATCGTCGCAAGAACGCGTTCGACGTCGATATCGGGTCGGGTACCTGTGAGGAACTCCTGAATGAGATCTGCGAGAATGGCGCCGTTCTCATGGAAGGGAAAGTGATCGACGCCAGCGAGCTCGACAAAGCGAGCTCCCGGGATGCACCTGGCCAGGTACCGCCCGTGCTCGACCGAAAAGATCTGGTCACCCGCGGTGTGGAGCACCAGAGTGGGAACGCGGATAGTCGGGAGAATCGCTCTGATGTCGGTCTCAAACATGATGCGATGAAGAGTCACGGCTGCACTTGGGGATGCGGCCAACCGCTCCATTCGGGCGAGTGCGCGACACCACTGCGCGTCGTGGAGAAGACTCGGCGCCACTCGCCTCAACAACAAGGGTGCCGCCTCGTTTCCCCATCGTTGCTCAACCATCTTCAGGGAGCCTTCCAGAGCGGTCCGAGGATGCCCGATAGGATAGTCTTCGGCAGTCGACAGGCGAGGCCAGGTGCCGTACAGAATCAAGGCGGTGGTCCGTTCGGGGTACGTCGCCGCAAACATGGCCGCCCCGGGGCCGCCATCTGCTGTCCCAAAGAGTGCGGCTTTCTCCAGTCGGGCCGCTGTCATGACCGCGACAATATCTTCGATCCGGTGCTCGAGCGTTGGTTGCTCACCCGCTGGGAGGCGATCAGACAGGCCGGTGCCGAGCTTATCGAACAACACCACGCGACTAAACGCCGCGAGGCGTCGGCAAAACTGGGCAAACTCAGGAATTGCCCATGTAGTCTCAATGTGGTTGAGGAGCCCGGGAATAAAGACGATCGAGCCCGGCCCCTCACCGAAGCACTGATAGGCGAGGTTAAGCTCACCGCTCTTCGCGTACCGGATCTCAGGAATTTCCTGCATCATCCGCTCCATCATGGGAATGGTGACATGCGGCCCAACGTCCTAGCTCACTGCGAGCCGCCCAGATGTAGCCTTTCCTGTTCATTCCAATCCTCCCGCAGGCGGCATTCACAAACACGGCTTCGTTAGACCTTGTTCCCCTAGGCACTGTCTCCATTCCTCCTTGCAGCCTCATTTGACAAACAGAACACCAAAGTGATTATCCGTTACCTCTCCAGTGCTGCTCACGTAAAAGTTGGAAGTAATCAACCCCGTGGCCCCAGCAAACTGCCCTTCGCCACGCTCCACCTTCCAAATCACTGAGCCATGCTTCAATTGGGAATCCGCACTCGGTCCAATGTAGCCTTGTCCGACCGTGCTGAAGTACAATCGATGTTGGGTGTCGCCGAACGTGATCGTGCCCGCTTCCTGAAAAGACGTCTCGTCGGTGAACGTGACTTGAGACTCGAAGCGTGCCTGACCACCACCTATTGGTTGGAGGCTTCCATTGACACCAGCGGCTCCGACTACCGTTGTGATCGTGCAACTCGGGGCGGTCGTGGTGGCCTTGAGCACCGTGCCCGCGTCATTCGCCGGTATCGCTTGCCCTTTGAACTGCATCGTGTACAGAATCTGCTGTGCCACGTCTCCTCCTTTTTGGTGATGTCAAATCATCTGTACTCTTTGAAAGATGTCTAACGTTCGGCGTCAGCCGCCGCAGCCCAAATGTGTCTTTTTATGTTCACCAGGAACCCCTCGCGGGCTGCGGTCGGCCTGCACGCCGTTTGTTAGACGTCTTCCTCTCCACTGGTGGCCGCCAAAAATTCGGCCGCCGTAACTATGGCTATCCCCCGAAAAGGATTTAACGACCGCAAGTCGTTGTCCCCACTAATCAGGTAGGCAGCTCCGCCACTGACCGCCAACTCCAGAAACTTATCGTCCTTGGCATCGCGACAGATCCGTATCTTTTCTGTCGGCTCTATGAAGGTCGCTCGCTCTACAAAGGCTTCCAAGAATTCCTCGCGCTCGGCAGCAGTCACGTACCGGGCGAACTTCTCCCGTTGGAGCACCTCGGCCAATTCCTCTAACGTGGAAGGCGAGACAAGAACCTCTCCCCGCTTCAGGGCGCGATGCAACGCTTGCCCTGGGGTGGAGTGCTCAAATAACACGGCGCTCACTACGGTATTCGTGTCGAAGACGTACCGAGTGCTACTGCTCATTCAAAATGGATTCCAGGATTTCTGGCGTCAGCCCCCGCTCTTGGGCTTTGCGGCTCAGCTCACTCATGATGACTTCCAAGGGTCGTTTCGCACGCGTCACTTCAGAAAGTTTCAGGCTGAGCAGGGCATCAAGCTTTCGCTGTTGTTCGGCGGGCGCTGTCTCGTAGGCAGACGCTGCTTCAGGGCTGACGCGAATAGTAATGGCCTTTGTTTCCATACTCGTCACCTTCGGTCTCATTAGCCTCTTGTCACTATACACTCACGCCTTTGGTTTGCGAAGCGTCTAACGCTGCCGATCACTTGCCGCCGCCCAAGCGTATCCTTTCGGATTCACCCCAAACCGCAAGCGGGCGGCGGTCAAGTGGAACGGTTGGTTAGGCGCAGCTGGCTTCGTCGGAAGGATAGACCCCATGAGGACAGTCAGTAGCGGTGCTTTATTCCCAATCCCCGGTGCAAAACATTGTGTCCTGGTTTGGAAAGAATAGCCCGCGTCTGTCCGTGTCAAAATCCTCGCGTCCTTCTCCACCAACAAGGCGAACACACGATTCGTTATCTCCCTCTAACCTGGGGTTGGTACTGATCGTCATCCTTGAGCCTCTTGCATGATAGACCATGAAGCTATAAGTCGTCAGGGACCGGCTCATAGTGACGGAAATCCGATGCCTCTTTCCATCCGGGCTCGCATATCCAATGACTCTCATTGCATGCAGGTAGGCATCGAAGTCGATATCATTGAAGTCAGCGATAGAGTAATTACCCTCAAACTCTTTTACCAGAATCGCACAATCGCACTGCGGGGTGATATCCCTATGGTTATCTCCTTGAATTTTGACTGAATCGAACTTTAGTCCATCGCTGTGCAGGAGCTCAATAGGCAGAAAGCATATCCATAATTCGGAGTTCTTGACGTAACTCCAAGAGTTGACCCTGTGGAAGAGCATACCCCTATTAAGAGTCTGTCCAACATAACACTTATCGATCGTCCAACTCCCGTTTCCAC
>JACQEL010000915.1 GCA_016200595.1 Deltaproteobacteria bacterium | reverse complement strand
GGGCCAGAACTTCCTCGCTATTGTCTGTAGAGCAATCGTCGAGGTAGATTACCTCAAGATCCCTGTACGTCTGCTCGAGGACGGAGCGTAAGCGCCGTTCAAGAAAGCGGCCGTAATTGTAGTTCGTGATGACAACCGAAACCTTGGGCATAGAGACAATCCTCCGTGTAGGTTCGCCGTTGTCAAGAACACCATACGTATAGGGAAGGAGCGAAGAATGAACCTCATGCGCAAGTCACAGCGCTTTCTGCTGCGCAGGATTTGCAAGACCTTTGACCTCCATCAGGCAAAAAGGAGTCTCTTGTCCTCTCCTGCGCTCTCAGACCAAGAGAAAGCGCTGCTTGACAGGGTCTCACTGAAGATTCATGGCAATGATGAATTGTACGTACCCTTCCATGCACAGCATTACCTTTCGGTTGGCTTATCGGCGCTCCGCTGTATTGAAGAGGTGCTCAACAGAGCAAAGGGAGACCGAGTGATCCGCCCCATCCTCGATTTTCCTTGTGGCTATGGCAGAATACTCAGGTTCCTGAGAGCCAGATTTCCGGACGCGGATATCACCGGCGCTGAACTCAACCGGGCGGCGTTGGATTTCTGTAGACGCACTTTCTCTGTCAGATCCTTAGTTTCAGATACTGATTTCACACGGTTGTCGTTGTCTGACAAGTTCGACCTGATTTGGTGCGGTTCTCTGTTCACCCATGTAGATGAGAAGGCTGCGACTGCTCTCTTGAAGTTTTTCCAAGATCATCTCACGCCTGTCGGTCTATGTGTGTTTACGACTCACGGTCTCACTTCGGTCGATCGGATACAGGAAGCGAAGAAGACCTATGGTTTGCCGGTGAAAGCCCGACAGGAATTGCTCTCGCAGTTCCGTGAGCATGGGTATGGTTATGCAGACTATCCGGATCAAAATGGGTACGGCGTTTCAGTCGTGTCGCATGAGCGCATGCTGGCACTGGCTGAGAGTGCCGGGAACTGGCATGAAGTCGTTTTCGGAGAACGAGCGTGGGACAGCCACCAAGATGTTTATGGTTTTGTTAACGCTGAGTAGGGGCGCTCACCATAGCATAACAGCCTGTACGAAAACCTCCGCTCCTTCCTTTGCGCGAGGTTTCCAGGGCAGGCCGGACAGACCGAGACGGCTTCTTTCACCGGGCCTTGAAAGGCCCGGCTACCCTCATACCATCGCTACGCGATGCAGCAGACTGCCGCAGCGCGGCAGATGAGGGTAGCCGGGGAATTCATGATACTGTTGATAAACTCCGCACCTCCGCCGGGGGATAAATCCCCCGGCTACCATCAATCGCCCCGAAGGGGCTGAGAGCCGGCGTGAGCCGGCGGCATGAGGGTAGCCCGATGCTTTAGCGTCGGGCGTAAAGGGCGTTTGGGCATTTTTCAACAGCATCATTCATTCCCCGGCGTGGGGGGCTGTCATATACCGGCGGTGAGTCGCTCTACGAGCTTCCGGTGGGGCCGAAATCTGGCATCAATAACCGGCGCGATACAGATGGTAAAGAAGGGCCAGAGACGCTGAGGCAGCTTTAGCTGCACCGGCAAGGACGGTCTGGCAAACCCGCGCTTCACCGCGTTTTTGACCTCGGCAAAGGAAACGAATTCAGCGGTCATCGCTTCTTTGAGGTACTGCACCCAGAGATTCCCGTTGACGTTTTTGCAGTTCACCCACGGCTGTTTCATCATCTTGGTGTAGTGCAGGAGGCCCGTCTTGCCGGGCTCGTACAACTCCAGGGAGTTCCATTCCGGCGGGATAGCGGGACGGACTTGGTCTGCAGGTTCGATGCAGAGCTTTTTCATCAGCCCTTCGTAGTCGTAGTCGTCCTCGTCAAGACCGCGGAGAATAGCGGAAAGATCCCACGTGAGCTCGTCACAGTTGAGCTTGAGGACGCTCAGCTGGGTGGGCCACCGCGGATTGGGAGACGGCGCGTATAAGACCTTCGCCCCGTTACAGGGAATATCCCAGAGCTCAAGGAAATTGGCCAGCACCAGCATGTCGGCATCCAGATAGACGGCGCGCCCACTGAACCCTGCCCGTTTCGGGATCGCGAAGCGCTTAAACGAGAAGTCGGTCTGCGGCTGGTTTTTGGAATGCCTGAGCAGGGGAACCTCGACATCGTCCATCGTGTCGAAAACCAGGGAAACAGGGCAGTACTTACGGATCGAATACTCGAGCACCTGAGCGGCGAGCCTCTGGGAGTCGTCACAGCCGACGAAGACCCGAATCGGTGCCTCAGTGGTTAGCGGGGCATAATCGATGCCGTGCGTCCGGACCGTTGCCGCGATGCCCTGCCACTGGAGGTCGAAGCTGCTATGTCGGTTCGCGAGTTTGGTCCTTGCCTCGATGTCCTTGAAGTGCGAGGAATAGGAGGTCCTTCCATCCATGCCTAGGGTGCGGATCGAGCGAGCTCCCAAACTGGCCAGGAGGCTCACCATGACTTCACCGCTAAAGTATCCCTCGGGAATCTGCGGTGACGACGGCTGTGGCTTGCCAGTGGCGAAGTTGTACCAGACGAGTCGGCCCTCTCTACTCAGCTTCGCGAGGACGGGAAACTCGCTAAAGAAACCTTCCAGAGGGCGGTCCGTCGCACTGGTCTTCACATGCGGGTAACGCGGCATCAGCAGAAAGCGCGCGTTGCGATCAAGCACCGCTCCACAGTCGGCAACGACCTCGATGTCGATAATGCTGGCCGCCTCGACTGAGAGCTCACGGACGACGTGGTTGAGCGACAAGGTACGAAAGGAGCCCAGGTCGAACTCGTTTACTCGCTCAAGTGAGCGACCCTTGCCCAAGATGAGCCAGGTCCCACGAGCGCCAGCGCTCTCCGCCCACCACTGCTGCGCTTCTTTCACCGTTTCCTCGCCATATAGTTTCCCTAAACCGAACGGCAAGAGATTCATACCCTCATGCATCTGAGCCTGCATGCCGTAGCGTGCGCTATGCGCACGAAAATAGCGGCGTCCAGGGAAGACGCGCGCACAGCGCACGCTACCCCGAGTGTACCAACCTCAGGCATCTTGGTTTAGCCCAATTCAATCCCACATAATTGAGTCAGATCAGGTGCGGAAGTATGTAAACATAACTTGCGTTGTGGTGGAGTCATAACCCTCACGAGCCGTCGGCGAAGAGCTGACGAATGCGCGTGACTGCACGCTCCATATCGTCGAGCGGTTGGGAGGGGATCGCAGGGAAGACCTCACCGAATCGCGTGAGGAGGCCGCGCCTCTCGAGCGCTTGCAAGGACGCCTCAAAGTCTCGTGTCGGCCTCATCAATCCGCAATAGACCAGCCGATCATAGAGCTGAGCGAGACCGCTTGGCCGCTCTGGTCGGCTGCGCCCGTTCGTCTGGTGCCGCTGCAGTTCGAGCCAGCGTCGCGGCGCAGTCTTGATTCTCGACCAGAGAGGAAGCTGTGAGGGCCACTCGAAGACGGAGACTGGTTTCCCCATCAAGCACGCCTCGACGACCTGCGAAGCGCTGTCAACCGTGACAATAAAACTATCGGCAAGGGCGAGATACGCGAGATACGGGTTCTCTGCCGCATGCGGCTGCCAGCGGTAGCGATAGGCTGGGCAGTCGATGGCCGCGAACAGCGCCTCTGCCGCAGGAGCTGGCGTACGCGGGCTTGTACTGACTAACAGTGAGCCACCTATTGTCCGCACGTGAGCGCTTGCCTGGCGACCAAGAGCGGCGGCGGTAGCGGGGTCTAATTGATACGTTGAACTGTGACCACCGACGAGCAGCGCGGTGCGTGGCCGGGGCAAGTTGGCCAGCCGTGCCTCCCAGTGAGAGGCCGCCGCGGTCAGACGCTCGGGAGCAATGCGATTCAGTGCCGCCGTATTATGGAGCACGTTTTGTCGGGACGGGAGGCAATATTGAGGGGCGGTAATGATCAGGTCGAACCACTCTAAAGGCGCTTGGGTGTGTATGAGGTGCACGAGCCGAGTGCGTCCACCAGATTGTTTTTTGATCCACCGCGCCACCGGGACGCTGCGCCGGGAGGCGGCAATCAGCAGGTCCGGCCACGGCGCAGTGAGCGGACTGGATTGGTGGCGGTCCAGGCTGATCAAGGAAGCGCCGAGCAGCAGGTTTGGGCAACGGTTCAGCGGATGATACACTAACTGTTTCGCCTCGTACGGCCACCCAAGGGCGTCCGCCAAGCTTGTCATCTGCCCGTTGCCCCCGGCTTTGCTGCCTAATAGGACCCAAACTTTTGGTGGGATCGCCATGTTGTTGGGCATTTCCTAGAGGAAAAGTCTTCCGGCTGCTCTTGTCAGGCGTCTGGTCTCTTCCAGATCTCTACCCTTATTGTTTCTTAGCCATCTTGGCACGCTCGTAGTGATGTCAGTCCAGTCCCTGAGACTTTTCCGCAATTCCACGCGCCCTAGCTATGACAGAGGAGGAACCGTGTGGTTGTTGTTCTTCACTCATCCCCATCAGTGCGCGTACTCGGCGGACGACTTCATCGATTTCCCGTAACACCGGGCGGTTGGCGGTGTCCAAGGGTTCCCCAAAGAAGTGGGCGATACCTTGGCCCACCAAGGTCTGGTGCAGCATGTGTAAATCCGGCTGGGGCAGGATGATGCCACGTTCGATAAGCCGTGCGCACAGGTATTCCAAACCCTGCTGGGGCCGCACGGTCCCGCGAGCATTGAATCGCTGTAGTTGCGCGCGGGCTACCACCTGTTCTTTGAGTCGTGTCCATAGGCTGAGTTGCCGTTTGGGAAGGGGATAAATGTACACCGGTTTGCCGGTGGTGGCGGCTTCCGCCAGCATCGACTCGCTCTCTCCAGTAACAACGATCACGTCCGCCAAAGCCAGGTAGGCTAAGTACGGGTTGTCCTGTTGTCCTGGTTGCCACAGGTGCACGTAGTGACATTCCCCGAGTCCTTTC
>JACQEL010000882.1 GCA_016200595.1 Deltaproteobacteria bacterium | reverse complement strand
GCGGCGTTTCCAGGTGTTGGCTGAGGCAGGTAATACGAGCGCTGAACGCATGGTCTCTGTGGCCATGACTGAAAGCGGAGATTGCTTGAGTGATTTAGGACGGCTTGATGAAGCTGCCGCCGCTTATGAAGAATCCATCAGGCGGACTGAAAAACTCGGAGATAAACGACAGGGAGCGGTCAACAAAGTCCAATTTGGCACCGTTCGTCTTCGGCAACAGCGTTACGCCGACGCGTTGGCAAGTTATATAGAAGCCCACGACGTGTTCACGACTTTAAGCGAGCCTAGCCAGGTTGCGATTACTTGGCACCAAATCGGCATGGTTCACAAAGAGGCTGGGCAGTTTGACCAGGCCGAGCAGGCGTACCGACAATCTCTAGCTATGAGGGTGCAACAGAAAAACCCGGCAGATGAGGCCGATAGCCTGGGCGAACTCGGTAATCTTTACGACGATATGGGACGCCTGGAAGAGGCGGTGATTTTCTCTCGCCAGGCGGCGGAGATTTATGTCAAACTGCAAAACCTTGCAAGGGAAGGTTTCACCTGCAACAATCTAGCTAATACCCTCACCAAGCTGCAACGCTACGACGAAGCCCGCCGTGAGTTGCTCCGAGCTGTCGAGTGTGATAAACCCTACGGTCACGCTGCCGAACCCTGGAAAACGTGGGATATTTTGCATGATTTAGAACGGGCCACTGGCAACCTCCAGGCTGCACATGAAGCGTGGCAACAGGCGGTGCAAAGCTATCTGGCGTATCGGCGTGATGGTGGAGAAAATCACAATCCAGGAGCAAAACGTTGCGCTGCTGTCGCGCAAGCAATCCAGAACAGCAATACCGCTGAAGTAGAACAAGCCCTTGCCGCGGCGTCAGGAGCAGCCAATACGCCATCGTGGCTTAGGGTTCTGATTCCCAAACTCCAAGCCGTCCTCAAGGGCAACCGTGACCCTGCTCTCGCTGCTGACCCGAGTCTGGATTACGACGACGCCGCGGAACTGCAACTGTTGTTGGAGAGGTTGGGGGCGTGAGGGGGAGTCGGCGATTGGTTGGGAACTGAGGCTGTTGCGGGTTTTCCCTTTTTAGCTCATTCCTGGAGCGCTTTTCGTTTGTATGCCCGGAAACTCTTGCTGACGCTTTCCCCACAGCGCCTCTAGACTAGATTCCCGCTTTCGCGGGAATGACGTCATGCCCGCGCAGGCGGGCATCCAGGGTCGGGGGTTCGGGTGGCATTGCCCGTACACTCATAGGTAGGACTCAGGACGAACGGGGGAGAGTTTCCGCTTCCTTGACAGCCTCTTCCTTGATGGGTTACAAGGCGAGGATTCGGAAGAAGGAGCAAAACACAATGGCAGGACGATTGGACGGCAAGATTGCAGTAGTAACAGGCGGTGGATCGGGGATTGGTCAAGCAACCGCGCTCACGTTTGCCCGCGAAGGCGCAAAGGTCGTGATCGCTGATGTCCTCGTTGACGGCGGTCAAGAGACGGTTAAGCGCATCAAAAGCGCGGGAGGAGACGCAGCATTCATTAAGACCAACGTGGCTGAGGAGGCCGCAGTAGAGGCGATGGTCAAATACGCGGTCGCCACCTATGGACGCCTCGACTGTGCATTTAATAATGCCGGCATTGCTGGCGCTGCCGCCAGGACTGCAGAGTACACCCAGGCGCAGTGGGATCGGGTCATTTCCATCAACCTCACTGGCGTGTGGCTGTGCCTGAAATATGAGATAGAGCAAATGCAGAAGCAGGGTGGTGGCGCGATTGTCAACACTGCGTCAGTGGCGGGGTTAGTCGGGTTTCGCCACGGTCCTGCCTATGTTGCGGCGAAACATGGCGTCGTCGGCCTGACCAAGACGGCGGCCTTGGAGTACGCCAAAGCCAACATTCGTGTCAACGCGGTCTGCCCTGGGGTGATTCGCACGCCGATGTTTGAGAAAGGGATGCAAATAGACCCACGGATCGAAACCACCATGTCGGCGCGCGAGCCGATCGGGCGACTGGGAAAGCCTGAAGAAATTGCTGAAGCGGTGGTATGGTTATGTTCTGACGCAGCCTCGTTTGTCACGGGTCTGCCAATGGCGGTAGATGGTGGGTGGGTTGCGCAGTAAGGAATAGTGGTGGTGGCGGGCATAGCCCGCCCTACGCTACTTGTGGAGGAGGCAAACGGAGTAGGGCAGGCTGTGCCTGCCGTTTTCCGCGCGAATCTCGAACATGAGCCAATGAGACAAAAGGAGATTTTCATGGAAACAGACACGCCGGTAATAGACTGTGACGGGCACATCCTCGAACCGCCCGATCTGTGGGAAAAGTATCTCGAACCGAAGTACCGCGACCGGGCGATGCGCATCCGCATGGGTGACGACGGCTACGAATATCTCGAGATCGACAACAAACGCGCGAAGCTCACCCGACCGGGCGCGCTCGGCATGATGGGCGGGATGGGCAAAGGAGTGGAAACGGCGAGAACTCTGCGCGAACAGATGGCACGTGGCGACGTGCGGCCGGAGGATGTGCGTGCTCTACGGCCAGGACCAGAGCTGACCTATGTGAAAGGCGCGGCCTTCGGCACTATGGATATGAAAGAACGCGTGCAACTCCTCGATCGCGAGGGGATGGCCAAGGCACTCCTCTATCCGACGATCGGCCTATTGTGGGAAGCCGAGCTCTTCGACCCCGAGCTCTCGGCTGCGTATTGCCGCGCGTATAACCGCTGGATTGCCGATTTCTGCCGTGACTCAGGAGGACGGCTGATCCCCATCGCACATCTGTCGCTGGGCGATCCCGCCGAGGCGGCGCGTGAGCTCGAACGCGCGGTCAAAGACGGCTGCAAGGGCGCGTTTGTCTGTCCGTTCACGATTACGCGCGTCCCGCATGGCGACTTGCGCCACGACGCCGTGTTCGCCGCTGCGCAGGATCTCGACGTGCCGTTCGCCCTTCATCCTACGTTCGAACCGACCGAGTGGGGAATCCACCACCGTTACGACCGCTTCCAGTGGGCGGCGTGGTATTATGACTTGTTCGCCGGCCAGGGGGTGCAGCACGCCTTCGGAACTTTCTTCCAGTTGGGTGTCTTCGAGCGGTTCCCGCGCCTGCGTGTAATCGTACTCGAGTCACAGGCAGGGTGGATTGGTTATTTTCTCGACCGGGCCGATGCGATCTTCACCGGCACTACCCTTGGCGCAACCGTCAGGCTCAAGGAGAAGCCGTCATATTACTTTAAGCGCCAGTGCTACATCTCGGCTGACCCGGATGAGCGGACGATCGCGGCGATGATGGGAATTGTTGGTGAGGACAAGTTCTTCTGGGCCACCGACTACCCGCATCCTGATCACCCGGGCAATTATCTCGAAGAGCTACAGGAGATGGTAGCGCCGATGGGAGACTCAGCTCGTCGCGCTATTCTCGGTGATAACGTTGCCAAGGTATATGCGCTGTAAGTTCTTTTAGCCTTTCAACTAGAGGGAAAACACACCAAGATGTGGAGTTTGGGGTGCCACGGGTAGCTGGCTACCCGTGCGTGTCCGTCGCACTGGCGGACACGCCCAATACTGTCCGGAATAAATTTACTGTGGCGTGCGCCGAGGGCACAATTATATGAAGCTTGCGCGTAATTCCGAACGGCTATTTTCCTGGATGCCCGCCTACGCGGGCACGACGTCATTCCCGCGAAAGCGGGAATCTAGTCCACCGTCAGAATGTCACGCCCTTGAAAAACAAGGATTTACCAGGGTCTGAATTATGCGCAGTCTTCAATTATATGGAGTGCGCCAGCCGTGCTGGCGCTTTATTGGACTGAAGCCATGCTTCAGTCCAATACCGTGCGAAGCACGGCTTCGCACAGCCAAAGCGGGAGCGTGGCTCCCGCACCCCAAAGGGCAAAGGCCCCAGTCCTGGGCCTCGGCCAGAAAAATTTCCCGGACAGTATTGGGACAAGCCGCCAGTGGCAGCCACACAGAGAGTGTCTTTATGAAATCCATATCTTCCTGTAGCGTATCTATAGGTTCTCTCTTGGGAGCGCGGGCGTCCCGATACCGCTGGCGAAAGACCAAGTCTTACCCCCACCTCTCATGGTGTCCCCCTTGCCTATGCAACTGAAGTTCGTTGTAAAATACCGTTGGTCGAAGGTTGAGGAGGCTGCTCAGAAACTCACTTTCGGCCCTTGGACTCCGCTCCTGGAAACATAGTGGAGATTCCGACCGTCGTGTGGATCAAAGCACAAGACGTGCTCCCACCGCCAGGTCCAATCGACGACTTGCCCCGGTTGCAAAACGCAATCCGCTGCGGCCCGCATGGTCAACCCATACTCCTCGCATTCGAGGAATACATAGGTCTCTTTTCCTAAGTGCTCGACTTGCTGTACTCTTCCTCTTCCCAGGCCAGAACTGGAAGTGACCTGCACATGCTCGGGCCGGATCCCCAGGCGCATACGTCTGGGTAAATTTGCAAATCGCTCTGCCTGGGCCGGTGGGATCGCCAGTTCCCCACCACCAGGCAGCGCGAACCTCTGCTCCCGTACCTCCACATCAAGACAATTGAGCGGCGGGCTTCCCACCAGCTCCGCCACAGTGAGGTCCGCTGGGGTGTGGTAAATCTCGCGCGGGGACCCACACTGCCGTACTCTGCCTGCATGCATCACCGCGATGCGGTCGGAGAGCACCATCGCTTCTTCTTGATCGTGGGTGACATAAATGAGCGTGGTACGGACGGCTTGGTGTAGCGTCTTGATCTCGCGGCGGAGCGTCACCCGCAGTCTTGCATCGAGGTTGGAGAGCGGCTCGTCCAAGAGAAACACCTGCGGCCGGCGGATCAATGCCCGCCCTAATGCCACACGCTGCTGCTGTCCACCAGAGAGTTCGCGAGGTTTACGTTCCAGCAAATCCTCGATGCGTAAGAGGCGGGCCATCTCCCGCACCTGAGCCTCGATCTCTGCCTTGGGCACCCGTCCTCCTATAAGCAAAGGAAACGCCAGGTTCCCGGCTACCGTTTTGTGTGGGTAGAGGGCATAGTTTTGAAAGACCACGGCCACGTTCCGTTCGCGCGGAGAGCGTGCGGTCACTTCTTCAGAATCAAACAAGATATGACCTGAGGACGGAGTTTCCAGGCCAGCAATGAGGTGGAGCGTGGTTGATTTCCCGCATCCACTCCCGCCCAGCAGCGTGAAGAATTCTCCGTCCGCAATATCCAGGTCAAGGGCCTGGACAGCGATGGTGGAGCCAAAACGTTTGCTGACCCCGACGAGTTGGACCTGGGCCATGGCTTATCCCTTCACCGCTCCGGCAGTCAGGCCAGCCACGATACGCCGTTGCAACAACCCGACCAGCACGAGAAGCGGCACGGTTACCATCATCGCCGCCGCGGCAATCTCGCCCCAGGGGATCTCGTGGAGTCCCGGGAAAAGCGCGATTTCCACCGGCACCGTGCGCGCAGCGGCAGTAGTCGTAAAGGTCAAGGCAAAAAGAAACTCGTTCCAGGTGAAGACAAAGGTCAGCAGCGCGGCCGTTACCAGCCCTGGCGCTATTACCGGAAGGCACACATGGCGCAGAATTTGGAAAGCAGTACATCCGTCTACGCGTGCTGCCCGCACCAGATCATCGGGCACGTCACGGAAAAAGCTCACGAGTGTCCAGATCGCCAACGGCAACGCGAACGTGGTGTCAGACAAGACCAGCGCCCAGTAGGTGTCGCGCAGATGGAGGGTACGGATCAGCAGAAAGAGCGCGCCGACGATGGCAATCGGCGGAAACATGGACACAGCCAGGGTGCCTAACAAGAATATTCGCTGCCCGCGAACTCGTAACTTGGCGAGGGCAAAAGCAGCCGGCGTGCCGAGCGCGAGGCAAAGTACGGTTGTGCAGGCGGCTACGACTGTACTGTTCAGAAGAATCCGGGCAAAGGGTCGTTCGGCAAAGACCGTGCGGAAGTGGTCCAGGGTAGGCGTACTGGGGAAAAGTGGCGGGAGCGAGGCCAACTCGCTGGTGGGCTTTAGGGCGGTGAGGAGTTGCCAGATCACCGGCAAAAGGCAAAATGCGAGCATGGCGCTCACTGCCAAGGCGAAGAACAGAGAGCTTACGCCCTGAGACAACCCGCGCTTGGGCCCTGTTGCTAATGCTGCTCGCATTTTTGCTGACCATCTCCCTTTCATCAGAACCGTATCCCTAACCGGCGCAAGGCGGACAGAGAGAGGAGGCTTACTCCTAGCACCAACGCAAAGATCATCACCGCGACAGCTGCGCCATAACCAAATTGCAAGGTCTGAAACGAGAGCCGGTATGCGTAAATGCTTAGCGTCTCGGTCGTGTTGGCCGGTCCTCCGCCGGTGAGCACGTAGACAATATCAAATACTCGCATGGCATCGAGTGTACGGAAGAGGAAAGTGATACCCAGTACTGGCATCAACAACGGCAAGGTGATGTGCCAAAATGCTTGCCCTGGACCAGCGCCGTCCACCCGCGCGGCTCGATAGAGGTCCAGCGGGATTGTCTCTAAGCCAGCCAGGATCAACAGGGCGGCAAATGGCGTTGTTTTCCACACGTCAGCGAGGATGGCTGCGTGCAGAGCCAGCGAGGGCTGACCAAGCCAATTGAACCCGTCGGCTGAGAGCCCACTCTCCCTCAATAAGAAGTTCAAGACTCCCAGTTGCGGATTATAGATCCACTCCCACAGTCGTGCCGCGACCACCGTTGGGATGAACCAAGGTATCAGCACCAGCGCACGCACGAGGCCACGCGCAGGGAAAACCTGCTGCAAGAGCAGCGCAGCGCAAAGCCCCAGGATCACTTCCAGCGTCACCGAAAGCGCACTGAAGTAGAGCGTGTTGCTCAGACTGTGCCAGAAACGCGGGTCATGCCACAGCTCAGCATAATGTGACAGCCCGACGAAACGGGAGATCCCGAAGATGGGCAACTCATCGTAGAAGCTCAGCCACACAGTTGAGGCGAGGGGATAGAATGCCACCGCGACCATCAATCCCAGTGCCGGGAGAACAAAGAGGAACGGTCGCTCAGTTAGTCGGGGCTTGCGCATGGCGCTCCTCGGGAACATCCAGGGCCAAAATACGCTTCAGCTGTTGCTCGGCGTCGTGCAGCGCTACCTCGACCGGCTTGATCCCTGTCACCGCAGCGCTGAATTCTCCCTGCAGGACCTGAGAGAACATCAGATAAAAAGGCGTCACCGGCCGGGGCCGCGCCGCTTGGAGGAGAGGGAAGAAGAGGGCAAGGGAGGGATCATCCTGCCGAGCGTGCGGGTCGCTGTATATAGCGACTCGGGTGGGCTTGAGCCCACCGGCCGCCGCCAACCTGCGCTGCGCCTCCACACTGGTGAGAAAAGACACCAACTCCCAAGCCAAGTCCGGGTGCGGGGAAAAACGGTTGATTGCCAGGTGCCAGCCGCCCAGGGTTGGCACGCCTGGATGGGTAGCGCTGCCGGGCAACGCGATGACACCGACTCGCCCGCGCAGGGGTGAGTCCTCCGCGGCTAGCAGTGCCCAGGCATAGGGCCAGTTCCGCATAAAGATTGCGTCTCCTCGGGCAAAAATGTACCGCGCAGTTTCTTCGTCGGCAGTGGTTACCAACGGCGGAGAGATCCTGTCTGGCGCGATAAACGCCCGCAGCGCCCGGATGCCTGCCACTGCTGCGGGTTGAGAGAGGAGCAGATTCCCGTGTGCATCGAGTACCTCTCCTCCATACGCGCGGATCAACTCGAGCGCCACACAGACGAGTCCTTCGTACTGTTTGCCTTGCCAGACAAACCCGGTCAGCCGCGGATTGGACTCTTTGGCCAAAATCAGTTGTGCTGTCTGTGTCAATTCCGCCAGCGTGTGTGGTGGGGCCAAGCCATACTTGTCAAGCAAATCTCGGCGGTAATACAACACCCCGGCGTCAAGGAACCAAGGCACAGCATAGACTCGCCCTTCGTGCGTGACGGTCTGTACTGGACCGGCCAAGAAGTCAGCAAGCCCATCTGGTCCTAAATATGGCGTCAGCTCATACAGCCATCCGGCGCGACGAAACTCCGGCGCCCAGATGACATCCAGAGCAAACACATCGAAATCCGAGGCGCCAGCTTCGAGGTTAGTTCCATAAAACAGATGCTGTTGATCCGAGGATGAGGGAAGCACCTCTTCCTGCACCTGGATGTGCGGATGAGCATGTCTGAACTGGTCGAGGAGCGTGTGCAGGGGCTCCTCGCGGCTCAGAAGCCGAGGGTGCTTGAAGACAAGCTTAACAGGTTCCTCATCTTGCCGGCTTCGCACACAACCGAGGCAGCAAATGAGTCCTATGAAGATCCCTAGCTGCAAGAAGCCTACGGAGATTGGCTGCCTGTGTCGTCGTGCCAGGAGTTCGTGAGCTGGTGTTTTATCGATTTGCAGAGAACACTCGTCTCTTCCCGCCGCTTGCATAAAGCAGCTCATGGCTTCACCATTTGTTTTTGTAACTGCTTAGCCCTTTTCGTCCCGTAGGAACGGTTGATGGTAGGCAGGTGGCCTGTAGCCGAGAGCGCCGTATTCATCGCGTCGCGCCGCGCCGCGAGGGTTGTGACGTTTCCCCTCAGCCGGCCTTGAAAGGCCGGCCTACCTTCATCCGCCGCTCTGCGGCTGAGTAGTTACTTATTTTTTCCTAAAAACTGCCGTGTCGTCGTGCGTAACGCAATCGCAATGCTCTCCTCAGATCTGTCATGGATTGATCCTTTGATCGTTGTCGGGAACGACCATCCTTTACATGTAGTAATCAAAATCCCGCTCGGTGCGCACACGGCGGCGGAGTTGGAAAATGTGGGCGGGAACAATTTGGGGATTCAGTTCCACATAGTTACGGGACCCCTGCCACAGATAGCGCGCATCGCTAAGCAGTTCGTGTACTTGGTGCGGCTGTTGCGGGTCAAGCCCGAGCGTTTCGAGTGAGAGATCAACCCAGCCTGAGTGCGTGTGGTGGGGATCTAAGTTCACGACGATCACAATTACATTCGTGTGGTCTGCGCTGCACTTGCTGTAACAAATCAGTTGCTCATTATCGACCGCATGAAAGCGTAAGCTCCAGTCGTTTTGCAAGGCAAGATTTTGCCGCCGAATGCGGTTCACCCGAGCGATAAAATCCTTCAGGCTGTCGGGTCTGTTGAGGTCCCAGTGCTTGATTTCATATTTCTCCGAATCGAGATATTCTTCGCCGCCGAACTCTCGCGCACGGTTTTCGCCTAGTTCGAAGGCCGGGCCATAGATGCCGTAGCTAGCCCCTAAGGTTGCGGCTAAGACGAGGCGTGCCATGAACGCCGGTCTGCCGCCCAGCTGGAGGTACTCGGTCAGAATATCGGGCGTGTTGGGCCATAAGTTGGGTCGGAAGTATTCCCGCACCTCGGTCTGCGTCAATTCCGTAAAGTACTGGATGATTTCCGGCTTGGTATTGCGCCAGGCGAAGTAGGTGTACGACTGAGTAAACCCTAGCTTAGCCAGGTGATACATGACCTTGGGGCGCGTAAATGCCTCAGCAAGAAAAATCACTTCTGGATACTGTCTTTTGAGGTCGCCGATCAAGTATTCCCAGAAGCGAAAAGACTTGGTGTGGGGATTATCGACGCGAAAGATACGCACGCCCTGGTCAATCCAGAACCGCGCGAGGCTTGTCAATTCGTCCCAGAGCGCTTGCCACTGCTCCGTCTCGAAGTCGAAGGGATAGATATCTTGATACTTCTTCGGCGGGTTCTCGGCATACTGAATGCTGCCGTCCGGCCGGCGGCGAAACCAGTCGGGATGTTCCTGCACATACGGATGATCGGGCGTGCACTGCAACGCGAGGTCGAGGGCAATCTCGATGCCGTATTCTTTGGCCTGGGTGACCAGGCGGCGAAAATCCTCCAGCGTCCCCAGTTGCGGATGGATCGCCGTATGCCCGCCCTCCTGCGCGCCGATCGCCCAAGGGCTGCCCGGATCATG
>JACQEL010000881.1 GCA_016200595.1 Deltaproteobacteria bacterium | reverse complement strand
GCCGATGCTCTGTATCGCGCTCAGCAGATACAGTTGCGGCCAGGCGAAAGCCTCTTTCTCTATACCGATGGACTGACGGAAGCGATGGATCGGGCCGCGAATCTTTTCTCGGAGACCCGTCTGCACGCGTGCTTACAGGAGATCACGAGCGCAGCGCCGCCAGAGCTTATCCGTGGCGCGGTGAGCGCAGTGAAACACTTTGCAACTGGCGCCGAACAGAGCGATGATATGACTGCTTTAGCCATTCAGTACTTGCAACGTTGACCCTTTCTATCCTCTTATGGTTGAACCCGTTATAGTCTAGCTATGTCCTTGCGCTTTCTCTCTTCCCTGCCCGCCTGGATGACGTATTGTGACGGCGAAGTACCAATCGTGTTGGTCGCGCCCCATGGTGGACGCCGTCCTGCGGATGCACCAATCCGTGACAGTCTCAAAGTTAATGACCTGTACACTGCCGAACTGACGACCCTACTCGCCGCCCGCACCGGTAGTTACGCTCTCATTAATCATGCCGGCGATCGCAACGATCTGGACCTGAACCGTATTAGCCAGGTACGCACACGGGCGCCGTGGTTTCTTGACGCTTTGCTTGAACTGCTCTCCGCGCTGGTGGCGCACCATGGCGCGGTGCGCGTATTTTTCATTCATGGCTGGAATGTGGTCCAGCCAGTCTGTGACCTCGGAACGGGCCTCAAGCAAAAAGGTGATCGCGTAGTCCCCGCTAGTAAGGTGGCTGCGCCTACGCTTAGTGCCTCGTTCTTTACTGAGGCCATTTTGCCTTTCCGGACGGCGGCCCTGGCCCAGGGGATCGACGTGGCCCTCGGCCGACGCTATCCGGCGGCTGACAAAGATAACGTGATGCAGGTGTTCAGCGCTCGCTTCGCTGAGGATCCTTTTCCGGCGATTCGTACGCTGGCGGCCCTGGCCACTCAGGAAAATCTCAATGCCGTCCAGTTAGAACTTGGGGTGGGCTTGCGCTGGCCCGGACCCGAGCGAGAGCGGTTTATCGAAGTTTTCTGCCAGACGTTGGGCAAATGCGTCCCGCTCACGCAGGAGAAGGTGCGAGACTTTCCGGTGTTTTCTTTTTCCTCTCCTCCGGCGCCGGTCACTGTTCATCTGAATGGTTCTCCCTTCTCCCTGCCTCGTATCCCGGAGCCCACGCGTCTAGGGCTCCACTTCCATGATCCAGTCAGTGGACTCGGAGTGATGGGCGGTATCGAATTCAGTAGTGCCGCTCCTACGCAGTCCGGGAGACTGATGCTGTCGTTAGGCGGCACCGAGATGGTGTTGTTTACTGGTGAGGATGCGACAACCATTGACGCGGGGAGAGTGCAAGTCGGCGGGTTTGTGTGGCAAAGTGAGGGTGATGGTCTGGCGATCTCCTATCATGGTCCGGTGATGCGTTTTTCTCATCCCCAAGCCTTCATTCGTCTGGAAGAAGGACTGGCGGCGTCGTGGATCGAGTCGGCCGCGATTGTCCTGCGCCTCACCCTTCCCGGGGGATTCGGCATGCCGCCGCTGCCGCTCTTTCTGGCACATCTGCGTGGGGAGGTGCGGCTGCGTGACCGTCGGTATGCAATCGACGCTTGGGGCTTCCTTGACATGCTGAAATCCGAGGAGACCGGTCGCTTGTTGCCACGTCGGCTGCTGTCTTTGCCTTTCGGCCCGGATCTGGGAATTTTTCTCTCTTGGGTGGACACCCCGGCTGGCCCGCGCTCCTCGGGCGTCATCTATCACCACGGCACTCCGCATCCGGTACGGCCCGAAGATTGGGAATTGCGCTACACCTTCGCGCAGGGCCGCCCTACCGCATTTCACCTTTCCCTCACGCCTCCGCATCCCCTGACGTTGCAGTGCAGCGGCGAAACTGTCACGGCGATCCCCATCGTGCGTCATGCGCCGCAGGGGAGTGCGCTCTTTGTGACTTTTGGTCTGTCACGGACGCTCTGGCAGGGACGGGAGGCACGCGGAGTGTATGAGTTCTCGGAACGGAGGAAGCCCGAAGGATAGCGGTCAGACCAGGCTCTCGACCACTCGGGTCTCGGGCCGAGGCGAAAGCACTTTTTTCTCCTTACTATTCCGTGGCAGCTGCAGAGTGAATACACTCTCCTGTCCAGGAATTGACTCGACACTGATAGTGCCACCAAAGAAGTTGGTGACAATATCTCGGGCGATTGAAAGCCCTAGCCCGGTTCCTTCTCCTATCGGTTTGGTCGAGAAGAATTCCTCAAAAATACGCTCGAGGTTTTCACGTAGGATGCCGCAGCCGTGATCTCGCACGCCGATCTCTAGGCCGCCTCCTGCTTCAGCCACGTCGACGTAAATCTCTCCGCCCATCAGGTCCTTATACGCATCGATGGCATTGACAATGAGATTCGTCAGTACCTGGCCAAGTTTACTGGGATCGCCATAGACAACGGGTTCAGCGGCAGTGCAGGAAACGACGAGAATACACTGCGCGAAACGTAAACGATGGGACAGGAGCAATTTGGTATCTTCAATAACCTGCAACACGGAAAAGGTCTGCTCCTCCCCTTCTGGCAGATCACGGGTGTGAAGTTTGAAGCTGCGAATGTGTGCCGCAGCTTTCTCGAGCCACTGTTGCGTGACACTTACCAAGCGCTCCATATCGACCGCGATAGCTTGATGGTCCTGCGTACTCACGGTGGGGTCTGCGATAGAAAAAGAGTATTCCTCGACGAGTTCCTGCAGCAGTTTGAGAGAAGTGAGGGAGGCTCCTAAGGGGGTATTCATCTCGTGGGCAATCCCGGCGCTCAGCCTGCCTAAGGCGGCCATTTTCTCGACGCGGAAGAGGCTTTCCTGGCTGCGCTGCAGCTGGCGGTATGCCTGTTCGAGCTGCTCGAGAGAAAACTGGAGTTCCTCATTGGTATGGGCAAGCTCCTGCGTCCGTTCTTCAACTTTCTTCTCCAGCGCGGTATTCAGCGTCTGAATCTCCTGGTAAGCCAGGGCATTGGTGATCGACAGGGCGCTTTGATTCGCCAGGGGCAAGAGAAAATCTGCGTCGTCCACCGTAAAGAAGGCCCCAGAGGCTTTGTTTCCCAAAGCAATGAAGCCGATCAGGTCGCTCTCAAAGGTAAGGGGAACAACCATCTGAGCACCAAGGCGTGCAAGCGTGGGCCAGGAGAGGCCTCGCCCCTCAGGGGAGCCAGCTTCGGCGGTCAGATCTTCGAGGGCGTAAATCCGCCTCTGGCGTCGCACCGCGCTGATAAGGGGGTGGGCGGAAGGAAGAGTGTAAGTCTCCGCCAAACGTGGATAAACCATAACATATTGTTTTCTCTCTGGCGTCAGGAGAAAAATTCCTCCTTGTCGCACACCAAGAGTTTCTTCGATCGTGCGCCAGATGAAAATCAAGACTTCTTCTAACGTGAGCGTCGAAACGAGGGCGGCGCTGGTCTCCTCCAGCACTTTTCTGGGATTATACCGCAAGCGGAAGAAGATCCGGTCGATCCCTTTCTGTAAAGAATCTTTGAGGGGGTTGAGGAAGAACACGACCGCGAGAGTAAAAAGCAGGGGAAGACTCGGGAGTGGCATGAGGGCTGAGGAACGCAGGGTGAGGTCGAAGATCGCTAAAAAGGCAATGTAAGCGAAAGTCAGTGTCGCGGTCAGGGCGAGGTAATAGACGCCTCGCTTCAGCAGGGCGTCGATCTCGAAAAGGTCATGCTTAACAATAGCGTAGCCGAGACTCAGCGGAAAAAGAAAGACGGTAAAGCCGGCATAGTTCACCGAGACCTCTCCACCCGTAATCCCGGACGCAAACATGACCCCGCCAGGGAACGCAAAGCCGCCCAAGAAACCCAAGAGAATGACCCGGATGCGCTGACGCGTGAGGTGGGAGTCGGTGGTGGAGTAATCCCAGATGACCGCGCTCAGCAGCGCGATTCCCCCAATCCCAGCGTAGACCATACAGAGATTGTGGATGAACGAGTACGCGGCGGGTTGATAGAGGAAAATCTCATACGCGACCGCCAGGAGACCGACCACGACATACGGGAGGGCGAGTAACAGGGCTCGATACCGGCGGAAACGGTCGACCGGAAACACCAGGGCAAGATGCACCAGCAGGCTGGCGGGAAAAAGCGCCTCCCCGAGCACATGCAACCGGAAAAACCAGGCCGGGCCGTAGAGGTCCGCGCCCGTGAGGGCAAAGACTCCGCCAGACAACCCGCCGATAAACAGCGCCAGGCTCGCTGAGGCCGTCGGTTTTAAGAACCACACCCCAATGCCGATCAAGGCGAGGGCTAAGCCACTGAACAAGTAGGGTACAAAAAGGAGGATATAGTCTTTGCGAGTAAAGAGGAGCGAGGGCAGGCTGAACTGAGAAGTCTGGCCATCTTTTTCTAAGGTATAAGTGATCGGCGAACCGGGGGGGAGACGACGAACGAGCGCGTAGAGTTCCTCGGCCGAGTCGATGGGCTGGCCGTTCACCTCCACCACCGCGTGCTGGTAAAGCGCGCTGTGGTGGGCAATGGGCCAG
>JACQEL010000880.1 GCA_016200595.1 Deltaproteobacteria bacterium | reverse complement strand
TTTGGGCTGGCACCCGGCGATCCCGCGGTTGAAGACACTGAGCGCCGATTGACCGCACAGCCATCCATAAGCGTACCAACAATCGTGCTCCACGGAGGTGACGACGGAGTCGCACCTCTAGCGATCTCCGAGAGGCACGCTCGGTTCTTCACGGGTGCCTATGAGCGTCAAGTAGTTCCCGGGGTGGCCCATAACTTGCCACAGGAAGCGCCGCAGCAGTTTTCGACAGCGGTGCTCTCCCTCATCTAAACGTGAAGAAGAATGGCGAGGAGCCCCACATCGGAGGTGAGCAGACGTGCAAGGCGCGCTGCTTACCTCCGCGTTGGCTAAGAGACCGGTGAGCGAAGTCCTTGGCAGTGATTCCAAGCCGGGTTGGCCGGCTCGAATGACGCCCCTGAGGAGGTTGAAATATGGCGGAGGTGCAAGTGAACTCTATGGAAACCAGTCAGAAGCCGGGCGGCAATGTCGATGCTGTGATTGTCGGTGCCGGGTTCGCTGGACTGTACATGCTACACCGTATGCACGGGCTCGGGCTCTCTGCTCGCCTGTTCGAAGCGGGCAGTAGCGTCGGCGGCACCTGGTTTTGGAATCGCTATCCAGGCGCGCGGTGCGATGTCGAGAGCCTGGAGTATTCCTACCAGTTCTCCGAGGAGTTGCAGCAAGAGTGGGTGTGGACGGAACGGTACGCCCCACAATCGGAGATTCTGCAATACCTCAATCACGTTGCGGATCGCTTCGCGCTGCGGCGTGACATCTACCTCAACACGCGCGTGCAGGCCGCAATTTTCGATGAGGCGACGCAACGCTGGACGATCGAGACGAGCACGGGCGACCGCGTGTCGGCGAAATTCTGTGTCATGGCGACGGGCTGCCTCTCGTCCACGAATACGCCGCACTTCACGGGGCTCGAGCGTTTCGCCGGCTCGTCGTATCACACGGGCAACTGGCCGCACGAGGGTGTCGACTTCACCGACAAGCGCGTGGGCGTGATCGGCACGGGATCGTCGGGTATTCAGTCTATTCCACTCATCGCCCAGCAGGCGTCCCATCTGTTCGTATTCCAGCGCACGCCCACCTACACCATTCCAGCGCACAACGGCCCGCTGGACTCCGAAGTGGAACGAGCGATCAAAGCCAACTACGCCAATTTCAGAGAACAAAACAAGCAGATGCTGTTCGGCGTCGATTTTCAGTACAACGAGGCCTCCGCGCTAGAGACGACGCCGGAAGAGCGCCAGCGCGAATACGAGGAGCGGTGGACCTATGGTGGGTTGCCATTCCTCGGAGCGTTTGCTGACTTGTTGTTCAGCAAGGAAGCCAATGACACGGCGGCAGAGTTCGTTCGCGAGAAAATCCGCGCAATCGTGCACGATCCGACCATTGCCGAGCAGCTAGCGCCTCGCACCGTCGTCGGCTGCAAGCGCCTGTGTGTTGACACGGGGTATTACGACACCTTCAATCGGTCGAATGTCACGTTGGTCGAGGTGAGCGACTCACCCATCGAGGAGATCACCGAGCACGGCCTCAGGGTGAAGGGGAAAGAATACGAACTCGACGCCATCGTGTTTGCCACCGGGTTCGACGCTATGACGGGCTCATTGCTAAAAATCGATATTCGTGGCAAAGGCGGACGGTCGCTCAAGGAAGCCTGGGCCGAGGGCCCCCGCACCTATCTGGGGGTTGCGACGGTCGGCTTCCCAAACCTGTTCACCATCACCGGCCCCGGCAGCCCTTCCGTGCTGACGAACATGATTCCGTCCATCGAGCAGCACGTTGAATGGATCGCCGATTGCATCCGATACATGTGCGACCATGGCTTTGCGTGTATCGAGCCGACGCTTGCGGCGCAGGATGCTTGGGTCGACCATGTGAACGAAGTGGCCGGTGCCACGCTCTATCCCACCTGCAACTCGTGGTACCTCGGGGCGAACATCCCTGGCAAGCCGCGCGTGTTCATGCCCTACATTGGCTTTCCTCCCTATGTACAGAAATGCAACGACGTTGCGGCGAAAGGCTACGCAGGGTTCCTATTGATTCGGGGGCATGACGGTGAAAGAGAGGTTGAACTCTCCCGTGGCTAACTACCGCGCTCTGCCGTATCGCCGCCCAGCGCGTGTCGGTACGGGCAGAGGACGCTATGAAGAACCTTAATGCCAGGGCATGGCTCGCACTCGCTGTCCTCGCCGTTGTGATGGGGCTTCTGCTGTTCATCCCGGCGGGAACCGTTCGCTATTGGCAAGCCTGGGCGCGGCGAGACAAAGGTCAGGTCTTGTAGTGCTACATCTGAAAATCACTTTCTTTATAACAGTGAAGCAAGGAAGTATGGAGGGCAGAGGATTTCGATAAACCGACGAACGCGGTCTCGGGCAACTGCAGTGCGTGGTAAGGAAAACCCATCACCTGATCGCTGTCTCTTTAAGCATCGACTCCTAAAAACGGGTCGGCGGTGCTGGCACAAATAAGGAATCAAGTCTTTCAATCCTACATCAATCTTTTTCTGTGCTCACAATGTGGTAATGCAAGACCTGAGCCTTAGAGCCACTAACAAAACCACCGTGCGACTGGATTCCCGCTTTCGCGGGAATGACAAAAGCCTCGTCGTGCCCGCGTAGGCGGGCACCCAGGATTTCTTCTCTACAGCTCAGAGCTCGTTTTGTTAGGCATTCTTAAGCTCCCACAGAGGCAGTTACGCCGCCTGCTTACCGCGCTGGTTAGAGGCCGGCTCAGCGCGGTTATAAAGGCGCTCCACCAGCGATTCACGGCGGACGTAGCGATGCCAGACAAACGTGAGATCAAAGACCAATGCCGCAACCCACCACAAGTACAGAAACACAGCTGCCGCGAGCAGCACCGGCCACACCGGCCGCGTCAACATATCCTGCCACAGCGTATCATTCCAGGTAGATATTTGTATAATGAAACATAATGTGATTCCAAAGGAGACCAGGCAGCCGATAGCCACTAGTGGCTTGACTCCCAACCGCGGGAACCGAACGCATACGAGGTACACCGCTAGGCATAACACAACCGCAAGGACAAACGGGGCAATGGATGGCGGAATAAGTCTGTGACTGACGAGGGACACCGGCTCGCCGATCACAGTGCTCACTGTCGATGAAACTATTTCATAGAACCCTCCGACCGAGAGGAGAAAAAGGAGGACGCTCACCGCGTGCCAACTCCGCGCTCGCGTAAGATGAGGAATGCGTGCCAAGACCGTGATCCCGCCTAAGAGCAGGGTGATCCCGAATACATCTGTACAGAAGGACGCCCACTCTGTTCCCCCATAGACCCACCCAAACACCGCCTTGAAGAAGAAAAAGGTGGCGCCAAACAAGAGCGCGAACACGAGCCCATAGGGGAGGATATAGCTGGCGGCCTGCGCCCACTTCTTGTCTTGCGGGGGCTCCGTGAAAGAGTCTGTAGACGGCGTATTGTCCTGCAGCGCAACTGGTTGCACCACAGTGTGCAGAAAATGCCCAAACACGGCCGGATCCTGCCAATAATCGATATGTGCCTTGCCTGGGAGAGTGTACCGGCTAAACCCGTAGTCGTGGTCCTCTTCAAACTCAAAAGCCGGGCACTCGGTTTTACCCAGCCACTGCCGGATTTTATTGAGATCAAATCCGATCGGATCCGCACGGTCGTAGTAATTGCGCCACTGAATGCGGGGTTTGTCAGGCGACGGGTGCCACTGCCAGTGTGTGAAATTACCCCAGAGCTCTGGCCAGAGGATCAAATGCTTATCAAGCGGCGAGCCGATCGTCATGAAGCCACGGACTTGTTGCACCCATTGCCAGTCCGCTGATGGCTGTTCGCACATGGCTTGCAGGAGACCGAGGAAGGCGATCACCGTCCCTTCACTATGCGCGATGATATAGATCTCCAAGTCCGGTTGCCATTGGGCGACCTCACGCATCACCTTATAGAACTCTTGCAGGATCTTCTCCCGATACTTGCCAAACTCCGTGACCACCTGCACATCATTGAGATAATCCTCCAGTACTTGCCGAAGTTTGAATTTGAAGAGCCCTGCCTTCTCAGCAAGGAAAGTCAAACGCTCCAGGACCGCGACCGATTCGATTAACTCCCCTAATACCGTCTGGACTTGGGCGCATTCGTCAGGCCGTAGGACAGGTCTTACTCCATCCCACTTGATGCGCAAACGCTCGACGATGGTTTGTGCCCATTTTTTCGACTCCTCAAGAGTGTAACCTTCTTTGACGAGCTCGCGCGGGATGTTGGCCCAATGCACCTCGGCGAAGCCCAGAGTCCCGGGAACCTCGGGGTCCGGGGGACTTTTTAACACCATCACCCGAGGGTTCATCCCAGGCGCTGTATTAAAATGAAAGCGGCCGAAGGGAATAGCGGTGGGCTGACCGTAATAGCGGCATAAACAGTACGCGACCGATTGAACCGTTTCATACTGGTGCTGGTCCCCGATCCCGTGCACAGCAACGAGGGCTTTCGGCTTTGCACTCTCGTTTGTCATTATTTCCTCCTCCTTTTGCGTCTCGTTATAGCAGAACGTAGGCGGGATCCATAAAGAAACAAGAACGGTTCGAGATGATACCCTTCGTCGCCTGCCTGAGGCATGCGGATCACCGCCCGCCCGCCGGCGGTCTCATTTCAAGTCTTGAATAACGCAAATGTAAGGGCTGATCTGGCGTTGTTTGATGCGTCCCTGGTTGTCAAGTCGCACTAGCTTCATCCCTACCAAGCCAACCTCGAACAGCTGTGCACCCAGTAAGCGTCCCAGTGAAAACACACAGAATAACGACAAGACCCCCGTCTGGCATTTTCCCTCTTGAGGAGCCTCTTTTGGCGAATGACGGCAGACCCACGCCGTGGCCTTTGCGCACACGGCGTAAGCAGTACGACGATTTTCTGTGTCTACGACACCGTCACTCCCCACAAGATAGAACCTTGCGGGGTATCCTGGCGTTGGAGGTACGTGACTGATACTCGAAAGTCATAATGGTTCCTCCTTTTGTGGCTACTTCCAGCCTTTACCCGAACTTGTAGTCGCATAGTGGCAGACTTCTCTCGTTTCTCTCACTTGATGCTGATTCCTCCTGAAGAATCACGCCTCGCAGGTTCCATCCTCAATCGCTTGCCCCAGCAACGGGGCTTTTGCCTCCCTTTCGCTGAGGTCCGCCAGAGCTCCCTTTGAGCAGGGCGCGAATTTCCTCAAGCCTGTGTCGATTGATGTAATAGTGAATCCGCACATCCTTCTCTTGATGCTCGAACACCAACCCCTGCGTGGCTAACTCAGCAAGCGCTTCCTTGACCTGAGCTATATAGTGCTTGATGTTCTGTTCTAACAGCCACCATTCCACAATGCCCTCTGCAGTATCGTGCGCGTCCGGATGCTCAGCGAGATACGCTAAGATCTCACGCGCGGCTGGCAATTTTCCGGCTGTGGACGTCTTAGGCTTCACACCCTGTTCTTCACCTGTTATCGAGGATGAGTGCAACCATCATGCCGGTCGTAAGTACTTGTTTTTCCGTAACCGCTAGATGCTCAGGGAGGCTCTTTTTGTCCTAGCTCTTTGCCAGGAAGAAGAGAAAACTCTTTAACTTAAGCCATATAGCACTAGGACACATCTGTCCTAGCAAAGCCAACACATCGTCCAGGTTTTACGAAAGAGCAGATTTGAACGTAAGCGTTCAGCTATTAGCTCTCAGCAGTCAGCCAGATAAGAGAAACTATAGCAGTTTTCAGTTGCCTGCGTCCTCCTCTGTAGGGGCGATCCTGGTGATCGCCCAGTGGGGACGCGGGGCAGGGCGAATACAAGATTCGCCCCTACCCTCGATTTAGGTCTCATCCAAGTGAAATTTCCTATAGGAGAGTCCAGCCAACTTTTAGCCTGAGAGAAAAGAGGGTCAGGTCTTGCATCGCCATGCCTGGAACTCACTTCTCTTATCCCAGTTAGGCAAAGGAGCCTGGAGGGCGTCGGACTTCGATCACCGACGAATGCGGGCTTGGACGACTGCCGCAGTGCCTCACAAGCGCTGCCGCGCTGCTACGTCTGGTCCGGCGCTGCTGGCGGTGGCACGTCCCCAGCAACGAAGCGCTGGTTCTCCTGGCGAATCCGCGCTGCGGCATCGTCGTAGAGAAAGGGTAAGAATGCGTAGCGCCGTCCTTGGGTGACTGGTGTCGCTTCGTGCAAGAGCGAGCAGGAAAAAACCACTGCCCCACCGGCCGGACTCGCATAGAGCTGCCTGCCGAACTCCGGGAAGCGCAAGAGGCTGCCTTCGTACTCGCCCGTGTTGAGGTTCAGCGAGACGGCGAACCGTCGATGCGCCGTCCCTTTCGTGGTGTTATCACGGTGCGCGCGGAAATACCCGCCGGTGGTGCTATCGTAGCAGGCCACGAGGTAGCGCTCGATCCGCGTGGCGCGGAACTGGAAAGCCTTGACGAGTTCCGGCACCAAGCGGTCATGGATGCGAAACATGCACGCTTGGCGCAACTGCTCGTCAGTGATTTCTTGGTCCCGGCGGCGCTTGTGGCTGTAGTCGTGGATCTCGACCGTCTTGCCACCAACGTCCCGCATGAATCCCGATTCCACCCCGCCGTGTTCTTCGTAATAGCGGATGAGCCTACGGCAGAGTTCTGGCTCGAAGATACGCGGCACGATCAAGATCGGCGCTGGAACCGAAGCGAGTCGCGCCGCTTCTAATGGTGGCAGGGCAGACAGGATCTGGAGTAAGCGGGGGACATGTTGCTCGGGTTGCTGGTCAAAAGGGAGGACGGCCACAACCCGCAGGCGCTCATCTAGTACCAGAGTAAACCGGCGGTAGGATGACTGCGCAGGATTATTATCGGTCTCGTCTCCACACGCCCCAAAAAGACGGCTGACCCGGCAGTCGAAGTCCCAGAACAAGCGGATACCGGGGCGCAGCTCCTTGATCCGTGCTTCTCGCTCATCTCCCGGATCGATGCTGATACCAAAGAAGCAGCAGGTTTCGTCATCGAACAGGGCTTGGTGCTGCAAGATATCGTCCAGGACATAACGGCTCGCAGGCTCGGCGGCTGAGGCGAAGAAGCACAGCACGACATAGCGCCCGGCCACCGTGGCAAATTGAAAGCGCGGGTTGACCGGCGAGCGTACCTCGAACCAAGGGGCCGGCTCACCGACTTCTAGGAGGGTGCTGCGCATATAGTGATCTCTTTAGGTGCAAATCGCTCTCAGTCTATTCCTGCGGTGCTGCTGGAGCTGGCACCTCTTTCATGCGGGCAGTGGTATCGTTGTCGTATTCCAGATGCAAGGCGCGGACGATCAGACCATGCATGCGCCACAAGCCGATGACGACAAATAACTCTAGAATCTCTGGGTCCGAGAGGTGCTTATGTAATGCGGCGAAAGTCTCGTCTTCGACCAGATTGCGCGCCAGGATCTCGTCGGTGGCTGCCATCACCGCGCGTTCCACTGGCGCAAACGCTTCGCTCGTCGTCCAGCCTTTGATGGCAGCGAGCTTTTCTTCGGGGATGCCTACCATGCGAGCAACCTTCAAGTGCTGGGAATACTCAAAGCGAGAATCGCCGACGATGCCAGTCCGCAAGATTGCCAGCTCCCGCAACTTGGGATCTAATTTGCGTCCCGGCTGTAACAAGCCCATGAGATCTCTACGGGCCATCTGCAAAAGATCCGGCACCAGGGCAAAAGTCGTCCAGTAATCACCTGGAGTTCCGGTGGCAGTCCCCGGTTCAGCTACCGGATCACGCTCACCGAAAAACTGGCGATAAATTTCCAATATTTCCGGTGTTGCTTCTGCTTTTGCTATTTGCCGTAAGCGTGCCATAAGAGCCTCCTTTGACTAAATTGATCATAGGGCCGAGATCCTAACTGATCACCGTCCCAGGTTCAACGCACTTTGGGCTGGCGCGCTGGCCTCTTCTTCGCTAGAGAAGAAGAAACAGAAGGAGTAAAGCTTATGGCTCTTGCTCAACCTCTCCTGCGGTCGGCGGTGTACGAGTTGGCCGACGCATTGGATGCGAACGAACTCTATCAGCAGAATGGCTGGACCGACGGCCTGCCGATTGTGCCACCGACCGAGGAACGCGTGCAGGCCTGCCTCGATGCGGCTGGCCTGGCATCTGGGGATGTCATTGGGGTGGAAGCCGTCCGTCAGCGGCCCATCACTGCGGAAAAAGTGGCAATCAATGCGGTGATGGCGGGTTGTTTGCCAACCTATGTGCCGATTATTGTCGCGGCCCTGCGCGCTATGTGTGATGAGGATTTTAATCTCCACGGCAGCACTGCCAGTACCGGCGGGAGCGCACAGTTTATTGTGGTGAACGGTCCGATCCGGACGGCTATCGGTATGAACGCCACGCATGGCGTCTTCGGGCCTGGCCACCGCGCCAATGCCACTATCGGCCGGGCGGTGCGGTTAGTGCTCATCAACGTGCTGGGCTGTGTCCCAGGTCAGCTCGATCGCTCTACCCTCGGGCACGCCGGCAAGTTCGCCTTCTGTATCGCTGAAGACGAAGAGGACAGTCCCTGGACCCCGCTCGCGCAAGCACGCGGGGTGCCAATTGACGCCTCCGGGGTAACCGTAATGGCCGGTGAAGCGCCGCGTCAGGTGATGAACGAATGGACCCACGACCCTGAGGAAATCTGCGAAACCTTTGCCGCTGAGATCCGCCATAACAT
>JACQEL010000854.1 GCA_016200595.1 Deltaproteobacteria bacterium | reverse complement strand
ATTTCTGCAATTCAAGAGAAGGTCCCCTCTCCCCTCGTGGGAGAGGGACAGGGTGAGGGGGTCATAGGGGCACGGCTTCGGCCTGGCTTTTCCATTGGCCATGTGCCCCTGCAAGTCCGCATCGGCATTCACACCGGCTCTGTCGTCGTTGGAGAGATGGGCGGTGGAGCAAAACGCGAACAGTTAGCCTTGGGCGAGACCCCCAATATTGCTGCACGCATTCAGGGGCAAGCTGAGCCTGATACGGTATTCATCAGCGCGGCGACTTATCGCTTGGTAGAAGGCTTATTTGAATGTGAAGACCGTGGGCAACCCGCACTCAAAGGGGTATCGACCCCCCTGACTCTCTATCACGTACTCAAAGAGGGCGAGGCGCAAAGCCGGTTTCAGGTCGTCGCCCGCAAAGGCCTCACTCCCCTGGTGGGGCGCGAACATGAGTTTGGGCTGTTATGTGAGCGTTGGGATCGAGTAAGAGACGGGGAAGGGCAGGTCGTGCTGCTCAGCGGCGAGCCGGGGATTGGCAAATCGCGGCTGGTTGAGACCCTCAAGGACTCCCTCAAGCACGAGGGTGTCAGCTGCCTGGAATTACGCTGTTCGCCGTATCACCAAAACAGTGCGCTCTATCCGGTGCTTGAGCATCTACAGCGAGTCTTGCAGTTTGAGCACACTGATTCCTCTGAGCAAAAGCTGGAGAAGCTGGAGCAGATGCTGTCGCGCTCTCGGCTGGACCTGCAAGAGACGGTGCCTTTATTGGCCGCCTTGTTGTCCCTTCCTGCGGCTCGCTACACACTCCCCGCTTTCAGTCCGCAGAAACAGAAAGAGAAAACCCACGAAGCGCTGGTCACCTGGCTCTGTGCCGAGGCTAAGCAGCAGGGCGTGACGTATGCGTGGGAGGATTTGCACTGGGCCGATCCGTCTACTCTTGAATTGCTCACGCTCTTTCTGGAGCAAGTGCCGACGACCCGGGTACTGGCCGTACTGACATTTCGGCCTGAGTTTACGCCGCCGTGGGGGTCCCATTCCTATCTCAGCCAGATTCTCCTCAGTCGGCTGAGCCGGGCACAAGTGGGACTGATGGTGGAGAAGGTCACCGGCGGCAAGCCGCTGCCCGCCGAGGTCGTGCAACAAATCGTGAGTAAGACCGATGGGGTGCCGTTGTTTGTCGAAGAGCTGACGAAGACAGTCTTAGAGTCCATTGAGTCTATTGGGTCCATTGAGTCTATTGGGTCTGCAATTCCTGCGACGTTGCACGATTCGTTAATGGCCCGACTGGATCGGCTCGGCGCCGCCAAAGAGATTGCGCAACTCGGAGCGACGATTGGGCGCGAATTTCACTATGGCTTACTCCAGGCCGTCTCCCCACTGACCGAGGGCAGGTTACAACAGGGGCTACGGCAATTAGTTGAGGCGGAACTGGTCTACCAGAGTGGGCGACCGCCCCAGGCCACGTATCTCTTCAAGCATGCGTTGATTCAAGACACGGCCTATCAGTCCTTGCTCAAGAGCACGCGGCAGCAGTATCACCACCAGATTGCGCAGGTGCTGGCGGAGCGCTTCCCCGAGACAGTCGAGACGCAGCCGGAGTGGGTGGCCCACCACTACACCGAGGCAGGTCTTCTTGCGCAGGCCGTTCCCTACTGGCGCAGAGCTGGCAGAAGAGCCATCGAGCGCTCGGCCAACGTAGAAGCGATCAGCCATCTCACTAAGGGGCTGGAGCAACTCAAGACCCTGTCGGACACTCCGGAGCGTACACAGCAAGAACTCACACTGCAAATTGCTCTGGGCGGCGCGCTGGTGGCTACCAAGGGCTATGCAGCCTCTGAAATAGAACAAGCCTACACCCAGGCGCGAGAATTGTGCCGGCAGCTAGGGGAAACCCCACAGCTCTTCTCGGTGCTGATAGGGCTGGCGTCGTTTCGTTTAGTACGGGCAGAGCTGCAAACGGCGCGTGAGTTGGCAGAACAATGCCTCAGCTTGGCCCAGAGGATGAACAGCTCGACCCGCCTCATGTGGGCCCATTTTCTACTGGGGCAGGCCTTGTTCATCCTGGGAGAGTTTACTCTGGCCCAAGACCACTTGGAGCAATGGATTGCCCTTCACAATCCCCAGACACACAGTCCTCTCGTCTCTGGTGCTGGCCAGGATAGTGGGGTGTCTTGCTTATGCTATACGGCCTGGGCCCGGTGGTTGTTTGGCTACCCGGATCAGGCCCTGAAGAGAATTCACGAGGCGCTGGCCCTGGCCCAGAAATTGTCTCACCCTTTTAGCCTGGCGCTTGCGCTCAACTTGGCGGCCGTGCTCCATCAGTTCCGCGGAGAGGACCAGGCAGCCCACGAGCAGGCAGAAGCGGCTGTTGCCCTGTGTGCCGAGCAAGGTTTTCCGTTCTGGTTGGCAATGGGGACTATCCTGCAGGGCTGGGTGCTAGCCGAGCAAGGACAGGCAGAAAAAGGCATTGCCCAGATACGTCAGGGACTGAGCGCCTATGGCGCCACAGGGGCAGAGCTGTTCCGACCCCATTTTCTGGCCCTCCTGGCCGAGGCGTGTGGCAAAGGAAGGCAAGCCGAGGAAGGGCTTAACGCTGTAGCCAAAGCGCTCGAAGGAGTACACCAGACCGGGGAGCGGTACTACGAGGCGGAATTCTATCGACTAAAAGGCATGCTTACGTTTCAGCCTTGGACAAGTCTCGGACATGCCTCAGGCCGGTTTCAGACCAGTCAAGACAAGTCCGTAGTCCCCAGCACCCAGCACCTAGTACCTAGCACCCAAGCGGAGGCGGAAGCCGAAGCGTGTTTTCTTAATGCCAGCGAGATTGCCCGCCGACAAAGTGCGAAATCGTGGGAGCTACGAGCGGTAATGAGCTTGGCGCGGCTGTGGCGACAACAGGGAAGGAGAGAAGATGCGCGGCAGATGCTGGCGGAGCTCTACGGCTGGTTCACCGAAGGGTTTGACACCAAAGACTTGCAAGAGGCGAAAGCACTGTTGGAAGAGTTACACTAAACCGGAATGAACAACCTTAGGACACTGTGTGTAGCTGCGTGGGTAGGGGCGAAGCATTTGCCTCGTATAGACCAACGCTCGTGGGGAGCCTGACACGCAAATGCTTCGCCCCTACGGTGGACAGGCGCTAGGGTCGTGTGTACCAATCTCTTGCCTCCTGCTTTAGGTAGCAAAAAGGAGAACGCGCCATGCCGTATGTGGAAGATCATGGAGTGAAGCTCTGGTATCGTATCAGCGGTAAGGAAGAACCATTGGTCCTAACGGGTGGATTCGGGCTCCTGCATAATCAGTTTGACTATGTGTTGGATATCCTTAGAAAGGTTAAACAAGGAGGAAGCATATGGCAGCAGCAGATCTGGAGAAACGGATACAGACGTTGGAAGCGCAGGTGCAGGAATTAACCGATCGCGATGCGATTCAGACCCTACGCTTTCGCTACCATGAGTACGTTAACGAAAAACAACCTGACCGCATTGGTGAGCTTTTTACTACCGATGCCGAGATTGATTACGCCCACCTCGGCGCGACGAAAGGGCGGGAGAAGATCATCAAGTTCTTCCAGAGAGGGCTCTCTGATTTGGTGCCGTTCGTCAAACAATTCATCCACAACCACGTCATCCACGTGCAAGGGAACACGGGCACTGGCCTCAGCTATCTGGAGGCGACGCCCGTACATAAAGGCGAGAGCTATCTCGTCGCCGCTCGTTTTGATGATGAGTACGTGAAAGAGAACGGACGGTGGTATTTTAAGAAGGTCAAGCTGACGCCGTATTTCATGGTGCCGTTGAAAGAGGGCTGGGCCCAGGAAGACCTGGTATTTTAAGAAGGTCAAGCTGACGCCGTATTTCATGGTGCCGTTGAAAGAGGGCTGGGCCCAGGAAGATCGGCTGAAGATGGGAAGGTGAGGCGATTGCGGATTGCGGATTGGCGATTGCGGATTGTCAGCAGTAGTGTCGTGTCTACCTTAAAACTGTGCACTGGAGGTGCCCTTCGACTTCACCGCCTGCGGCGGTTACGCTCAGGGCGAACGGAGAAAAAACGTCGAACACCAGCCCCGTTCGTGCTAAGCCCTTCGGCAGGCTCAGGACAGGCTACGCGTGAGCGAAGTCGAAGCATGAATGCATTACCACTGCTGGCTACGCACAGATTTAGAATAGACACGACAGTAGGGTGGGCAGGGCTGCCCATCCTACACCGTAGAATTTCTCTTACGTTTTACGCTGGACGTTCTTCTCGTGCCCGGGCTCTGCGCGGGCACGTCCTGAATGGCAGGCTCTGCCTGCACCGGTTCGTGCAGCGGCAGAGCCGCCCGCCCCTTGCGGTCCCAGGCAGAGCCTGGGACCGAGAAGGACTCAGGAACAAAAACCGTGAGCGGAAGGTGGGTCGTGCCCACCCTCCGCTCATTTCGCAGCGCAGGTCTTGCCGCGGGTCCGCATTTTTGCTGAAAGCTGACGGCTGATAGCTGAAAGCTATTTCCCCTGAAACCGTGGTCGGCGTTTTTCCATGAACGCGCTCACGCCTTCTTTGTAATCGCCACTGTTAAAGCAGCGAGCGGTAAAGGCACGGATCTTGTCCGTGTCGCGGAGGCTCACGGCCTTGGTGCTCTCGCGCACAAAGAATTTGTGAGCGGCCACACTGAGTGGGGCATTGTCGGCGAGTTTCAGCGCGTAGTCCCGCGTGTATGATTCCAATTCAGCTTTAGGCAGGACCCGGTTCACCAGGCCCATGTGGTAGGCTTCCTCGGCGTTGTACACTCGGGCAGTGAGTAAGATTTCAGCGGCATTAGACGCGCCGACTATGTGTACCAGGCGTTCGACCCCACGTTCGACCGGATAGGCAACTCCCAAGCGGGCCGCGGGAATGCAAAAGCGCGAGGCATCAGAACACAAGCGCAAGTCACACATGACTGCCACTGAACACCCGCCACCAAAACAGAAACCGTGGATCATAGCGACAATTGGTTTTTCCAGAGTTGCGAATGACAGCAGTGCTTGGCCAGCCGCCCGGTCATACTCAAGCGTTGTGGACGCATCGGAACGGACCTTGCCAAACTGAGAAATATCGGCGCCGGAAATGAAGGCTTCTTCTCCAGTTCCACGAATCAGCAGCACACGCAGGTCGTCATCCTCTGCCACTTGCGAGAGTAGACCGGGCAAGGCCTGCCACATTTCCATATTTATGGCGTTCCGCCGTTCAGGCCGATTAAAGGTGATCCAGGCCAAGGGTGGCTCTTTGTGGAATAGTAAAGGCTCGGGCATGATAGGCTCCTTTCTCGTAGTAAGTCCTGAGTGCTGAATTTCAAGTCCTGAGTGCTGAGTCCTGAGTGCTGAGTGGGAAAGAAAAGCACTGAACTCA
>JACQEL010000853.1 GCA_016200595.1 Deltaproteobacteria bacterium | reverse complement strand
TCAGCAACACCACCTGCCCCATGCCTTCTTTCGTCTGCTCCCAACGTTCCAGCAGCAACCCTACTTCTTGCGCTCGGCCAACCAGCGGGGTCAAGCCGGTGGTAGCTGCCACTTCCAAGCGGCTGCGCGCTCCGTTTTCACCAAGTGCCCGATACACCTCTAGCGGCAGTGAAATCCCCTTCAACGATTGCGGACCAAGAGGCTGACACTCGAAATACCCTTGGCTGAGGTGATAGGTAGCGGCGCTGAGGACGACACTGTTGGGTGCAGCCAGCTCTTGCAGCCGGGCAGCGATGTTCGGAGTCTCGCCAACGATGGCTAGAGGTTCTCGTGTGTCGCCGCCTCCCATTTCGCCTGCCACAACCAAGCCAGTGTGAATGCCGATACGAACCTGAAGGGACTGGGACAATCGCACCTGTGGTGGGAAGGACAATTTATTAATTGCCCTGACAATCTCCAGTCCAGCTCTTACGGCTCTTTGGGCATCATCCTCATGAGCCACCGGGTAACCGAAGTAGACCAGCAGCCCATCCCCGAGATATTTCGCCAGGTGTCCCTCGAAGCGGGCAATGACGGCCGCACAAGTTTCTTGGTAGGCGCGCACGACCTCGCGCAGATCTTCGGGGTCGAGCTGTTGTGAAAGGGCGGTCGAGCCGACCAAATCGCAGAACATTACCGTCAACTGGCGACGCTCACCTTCGGGTCTGGGAATGTCCGAGGTCCGATGTCCGGAGTCCGAAGTCTTGAAGGCAAGAGGCTGTGTAGTGAGAGGAGTTCCACAGTGGTCGCAAAAGGCCGCCGCGGGTTGGGTCAAGTTTCCGCATGTAGGGCAGGAGAGTTCAAGTTTGCTCCCACATGCCTGACAGAATCGGGCTTCCTCGCGGTTTTCATGCCGGCACTTTGGACAGTGCATTCCCCAACCTCTGAGATTTGGCTGAGGTGTGCTCTATCATGGAATAGCGAGGAATCACAGAGGTCGGGGTAGTAGCGACTTTAGTACATCCTGGGAGCGCGCCCATCTTGGGCGCCCTTTGGGCGGGCGGGGCGCCCGCGCTCCCACCGGAAGGGACACACGCACGGGAGAACTGCTAGAGCTCTTCTGACCGCTGAAAGCTGACTGCCCGACTTACTTCTCTTCTTCCGGCAATCGATAGGCCGTGCCCTCGATCAAACGCTTGGCGTCGTAGTTCCACTCGCCCATCCACTTTTCCACTACACCGTAGGCCGGACATTGACCCCGCCACAATTCCTCGCGCAGGCGTTCGAGGTAGATCGTTTCGTTACCGCCGGCCGCGTTACACTGATTGTGACGTTCCAGGCCCTCCCAAGCAATCGAGAGCAGCTCTTTGGCGAAATCCAACAGGGTAATGCCATGTACTCGTACCCCCAGCGCCTGGCGGTGAGCGGCAAGGTAAGCCGTGACCCGTTCCTCCCAGCTCCATTTTTTGACCAGGTCCCAGGCGCCCCAGAGCGCATCGTTCTCGTAGAAGATGCCTTTGCAGAGAGCGGGCACGGCCAGCATGAATTCGAGAGGCTGCTGGTCGATACAGCGCAACTCGAGATATTTCTTGATCCGGACTTCGGGGAAAAGGGTGGTCAGGTGCTGAGTCCAATCTTCCATGGTGGCGCGCTCGCCTTCGTGCCCTTCAGTAAGAAAACGCCGGAACGGGACCCCGGTCATATCAACCCAGCGCCCGTGACGGACGATAAAGTACATAGGTACGTTCAGCGCGTACTCGACATAGTCTTCGAAGCTGGCGCGGTCGGAAAAGGCAAAAGGCAGCAACCCGGAGCGGCGGCGGTCGGTATCCGTCCACACATGCCCACGCATGGTCATGAAGCCGTTGAGGCTACCGTCGGAGATCGGTGAGTTGGCGAACATAGCCATAAAGATTGGCACGAGGCCCATACCGACGCGGAATTTCATCATGGCATCGGCCTCGGTGCTGAAATCAAAATTGACCTGGATTGAGGCGGTCTGTTTCATCATGCGATGACCGAGAGTACCGACCTGTTCCATGTAGGGAGCCATGAAGTGGTAGCGAGTTTTGGGGATCCACTGGATGTCATCGAGCGGACTGATCGGCTGTATGCCGAGATTGAGAAAGTCGAGTTCCAACTCGTCGGCTGCCGCAAGCAGGTGCTGTAGATGACGCCGCAGTTCCTGGTCGGCGCAGTGAATGGTTTCGCACTGTTCGCCTGAGAGTTCGAGTTGAGCGCCTGGTTCAAGAGAAATGTTCGCGCGTTCGCCTTTAAGAGCAATGACGTGGCCTTCTTCTTCGACCGGTTCCCAACCGAGAGAATCGGCGAGACGGTAGAGGAGACGTTCGATTCCACGTTTGCCGAAGTAACTTGCTGCCCGGCCGCTGCGGCGCGAGACGCCGACCATCTCATATTCGGTGCCGAGACGCCACGCCTCGCGCGGCTTACTCGCTTGATAAAAATAGTCAATTAATTGAGATCGGTTCTCGATGACCTGAGCCGCTTCAGGGCTTTCAACATATTGCGACATGGTCCCCCCTTGTGGGCACTTCCCCTCCGGCGCGAGCCGGCCTTAAGGTAGCAGACAAACTTGCTAAGGCAAGGGGTTTTCCGGTTTACTTACGACTTAGGGCTGAGGTCGTCGACGAAGAACATCTCTGGTGCCGGACGCACTGGCCGGGTAAACCACAGCGGCCGGCGTAATCCTCCTGGTCCTGGCGCCGGCCGGGTTTTGGCCAGCCACTCTTGGTAGATGGCATGCGATTTTGCTATATCGACGATGACGTCGCCGTAACGATCTTCCGGGTGCGCTCTCTCCACTGTGACTTTTTGATGCCAACAGTGCATGCCGCTGATCGGGTCGGGATGGACTGGGAAAGTCAGGTTCTGATGGACCCCACTGTCGGTCCACCAGATGCGCGAAGAGTCTGGATCGGAACTCGGGAAGGGATCAATCCCGCGGACTTGGCGCAGCCGCCAGCGCCCATTTTCCTCTTCGATATTCACCACGCCGGTGGACCAGCGGCTCCCCTGATCCTGCGACCGTCGCCAGCGACCCAGGTGATGTGAGCACGCCACCACTCCGGGCTTGATGCTCTCAGTGACCCAGACGTGATTGACGCAGTAGCCGATGTCTGTGGACACGCGCAATAAGTCACCGGTCTGTACCCCCAGTCGGCGGGCGTCGGTGGTGTGCATCCACACGGGATTGCGGTGGGAGATTTCATTCAACCATTTGGCATTGCCTGAGCGGGTGTGAATTAACGTCGGTAGACGAAACGTGGGGACGAGCACCATCTCTCCCTTGCTCGGGTCCAGGTTCTCGGGGTGGACATGGCTTTTGATGTATCCGGGAATGCGATACTCGGGCCAACCCCAAACGACGAGGGTCGAGGAGTAGAACTCTTGCTTGCGCGAAGGCGAAGCAAACCCTTCGAGGGCGGCACCGTCGATCCTCACACCCACAGCTTTTCCTTCTTTACTGATCACACGGGTTTGCGGGTCGGTCTCGCTGCCGGCGAGCTCTTGCGGGTTTAAGCGGCGTTCGTGACGTTGGTAGGTATCCCTGGGGATCTGGAAGGCGCCGTACCTACGCATGTAGTCAAGCGGAGAGAGTCCTTCCCGGGCGGCTTGCTCTGGCAGACCAGGCACGGCGTTCGCGAAGATCCAGCGATAATATTCTTCGATCTTGAGTTTCTCTCCCGGACGATACGGTGACTCGAAGTGATGGCGGATGCCGAGGCTGCCGTCGGGGTCGATACGCCAGGAGAGTTCAATCCAGAACTCGTCTTCCTCCCACACCTCGCCGGGATTGGCTTGGTAGGTGAACTCGACTTCTTTTCCCTGTCGGCGCAAATACTCGCGCAAGACTGGCTGGCGAAATGAGAGCCACACGCCCGCATGGGTCTCCTGGCTCTGCAGATCGTGGCGTTCCGGTGAGTGTCCCGTCGGCAGAACGTAATCGGCAAAGAACGCAGTCTCACTCCAGGTAGGGGTGAGAGCGATGTGCAGACCGACTTTGCTTTCGTCGCGCAGGACCTCCATCCAGGTGAATCCGTCCGGATTAGTCCACACGGGGTTGTAGACGCGGGTGAAATAAACATCGAGCTTACCCCGTCCCTCTTTGAGAAAGTGGGGCAAGAGGAAACTCATCTCATAGCAACCGAACGGATATTCGCGCGGGAAAGAGAGTTCATTCCAGAACTTTTGCGCCGGTGGGTTTTCCCAGAACTGGGGTTGGTATTTGTTCCAGGCACTGGGCGAGGTGCCTCCTGGCGTGCCAACACTCCCGGTGAGGACGTTGAGCAAGTGCAGCGCCCGCGCGACCTGCCAGCCCCCCAGGTTGCCTGAGCCCGCGCCGCGCCAGTTATGGGTGGCTAACCGTGACCCGGCCCGGCCTGCTTGACGTGCAACGTCGACGATCAACGCGGCCTCGACCCCGCTCTCGTGCGCCGCAAATTCCGGGGTAAATTCCGCGTACACCTGCTGCAGCGCCACAATAAAATTGTCAAAGGTCGGTTCCAGATGAGGCCAATCCGCTTTGAGGTACTCTTCCCAGTTGACCCACCGTTGCAGAAACTCACGGTCATAGAGATTCTCATCCACAATGATTTTGGCCATGGCCAACAACACCGCGGCTTCTGACCCAGGTTGAGTGGGCAGCCAATAGTCTGCCATCGACGCAGTATTGGAGAGGCGTGGGTCCAGCACCGCAATCTTCGCGCCGGCCATCTTGGCATCGATGATGCGTTGGGCATGAGGATTGAAATAATGTCCGGCTTCGAGGTGCGCGCTCAGCAGGAGAATGAAGCGGGCGTTGGCATGATCGGGGGACGGGCGATCATAGCCGTGCCAGATCTGATACCCCATGCGCGCGCCAGCCGAGCAGATATTGGTATGTGAGTTGTGGCCGTCTACTCCCCAGGCTTGGAGCACGCGATCCATGTAGCGCTCGTGCCCCGGCCGACCAACATGGTACATGACCTCGTTCTGCCGGCCTTCCTGGAGCGCTGTTCTGATACGGCTGCCGATATCGTCGAGTACCTGGTCCCAGGTCACGCGCTCCCATTGCCCGCTCCCGCGTGGCCCCTTGCGTTTGAGCGGATAGAGAATACGTTCCGGGTCAGTCACTTGGTTAATCGTGGCCGGCCCCTTCGCACAGTTGCGCCCACGACTACCCGGATGAAGGGGGTTGCCTTCAAACTTCTGGATAGCCTGGGTCTCTTTGTCGATGTAGGCCAATAACCCACACGCCGCTTCACAATTAAAGCAGATGGTTGGCACCAACGAATAATGTCGGGGCACACGCTTTTTCGGCCAGGCCTTGGCATCGTACTCGACCCAGTCGTCCCAGTTTTCCGTGGGGGGGAAATTGACCAGGGTGCCATCCTCGCGCCGCGAGGTGTAATCACCCTCAGTTGTGTCCTGGCGCGTATCGTTCAAGAATCCCCATTTGAGAGCGAGTCGTTCAATCAGACCAATTTCGGGATGATAAGACATAAGGCTACCTCTCTATTTACCGCAGCGATGTATTTCTCACCGCTCTGCCTGATGAGATTTGACGCACAAAATCGGTACTGTGACTGCCGACCAGGAAAGGGTAGGACAGGCTTCCAGCCTGTCCACAGCACCGGCTAGAAGCCCGTGCCACCAGGGGCCTCAATTGCCGATCTTGCTCGTCAAAATTCATTAAGTGCTAGCTCAGCGGAATGAGTTGCGGGGCCCTCACCCAAATATGTTCAGTGAGAAACAGGCCAGCGAGGCTCAGGAGCGCGGCGACAGCGATAAGGAGCAAAGAGCTACTCGCCAACAGAATCAACGGCAGAATCAGCCCCACGCCTACGACTCCGCCCCAGAACAGCCGAGCAAAAGGCCCGCGGGTGATCATATGGGCGGTACGGTGAGCGTCAGCCGTGGGGTGGGAAATTGTCAATTCGAAGGCAAGCACTGCGAGTGAGAAGATTAAGCCGCCGAACAGCACGCGGGCAAAGAGCAGACGGTCGTCGATCAACGCAGGGAGCGGAAAAGAGAGGAGAAAGAGCAGGGCACTGCCAGCGACGAAAGCATGTCCGAGCATGTGGAGTACGAGTCCCGGACTCTGCCAGAAGTCCCGTCCCTTCGCTTGTGCGAAGAGAAACGCGGTATAGATAGCAGTGAAAAAGGCCAGCCCGATGAGTGGCCAATGCAGCGCCGACTGCAAGGTCCTCAATTCTCCGAGTTCGCCGACAAGCCAGAAACCAAGTAAGACTGTATAACTGGTGATAATATAAGCGCCACGCACGAGCCAGGAGCGCCACTGTGGGCGCAACAGGACTGAGAGAAAACGATCTGGTCGATCGAGGTCGAGCACGAGCAGGGCTCCAGTCAAAGCCACAAAAAGCAATCCCAGCAGGGCGCCGACCCAGGAGGTTGGTGAAGTGGGACTGCTCAAGCCGAAGCTCTTAGCCAGAAATGGTACGAGGACGGTGCCTGCGGCCACAGCTTTGGTCCAAATGTAAGCCGGAACTTCCCAGCCCCACATCACCCCTTCTGACGGGGGATCGTACACTCGTCGAGCGCTCTCTAATAAGGTTGTTAAGGGGCGGCGATGTTGTGCAGGCTCTGGCGAGGAAAAGAGAGCCTCGGGTTTTTCCAGCAGGGTATGCAGGAGGTTACCGTCAGCAGCGTGTTGCTCCAGAGGCTCATTCAATCCCTTGCGGCCATGTCCTACCGGCCTGCTCTGGCTGCTCCACATGTAATCACTATTTTGGGGTGCGAGAGCCGGCGTCAGCACGACCTCATCCCCTTCGATATAGAACAGCTTTGGCCGGGTGTTCTTTTCAGGTTTGCGCACCTGTACCTGTTCATGGGCAAGCAACTGAGCGATCTCAGTGCCGGGGTCGTCCATGTCGCCGGATATAATAGCGTGTTCCGGACAGACGATGACACAAGCGGGCTCGATACCAACTTCTACACGGTGAGAGCAATAGTTACATTTGGCGGCCGTATGTGTGTCAGGGTCGATGTAGAGGGCATCATAAGGGCAGGCCTGCGTGCAGGCCTTGCAGCCAATACAGCGGTCATTGTTGAAATCGACAATCCCATCAGGTCGGGAATAGAGGGCAGTCACCGGACAGATCTCGACGCAGGGAGCGTCAGCACAATGGTTGCAGCGATGAACGGCGAACAGACGGCGAGTATGTGGATAAGTGCCTTTCTCAATATACTTCACCCAGGTGCGGTTCACCCCCAAAGGCACGTTATGCTCGGCTTTACACGCTACAGTGCAGGCGTGGCAGCCAATGCACTTACGGTTATCGATGATGAAGCCGTAATTCATGGAACTCCTCAGAAGTTAAGAGTGAAGAATTAAGAGTGAAGAATTGTCAGACTTTTTCATTCTTCACTCTTCACTTTTCATTCTTCACTCATCGTTCCACTGGCAGATGCTGATCGTCCCAATCCAGCATTCCGCCCTTCAGGTTCGAGACGTGCTCGAAACCGAGGCCGGTGAGAATCGCGGCGGCGGTAGTGCTGCGCACCCCGGCTCGGCAGATCACGATCACATCTTTGTCCTTATAGGCTTCGATCTCTGCAATCCGAGCCGGTAGCTCTTTGAGAGGAATCAGCTTGCTGCCAGGAATATGGCCAAGTTCGCCGGTGAACTCTTCCGGCTCCCGCACGTCGAGCAGGAGTGGAGAAGTCGCGCTACCAAGATGCAGTCTCACTTCTTGGGCAGTCAACTGGTGTACGCGGTTGAGTTCCGCCAAGGGCGGAAAGTGCAGCGATTCGTCTTCTATCGCTGACTGGTTAGGCTGCAACACCTCTTGAATCTTGTCCGGCAGCGCGAGGCCCAGGTTGTTCATCAACTCAATGTACTGCTGGCGCGACCGGCCCACGACCCGCGGGTTCGTGCGTTTTTCTTCGCCGATAGTGGATTGCGTGTGACCGCGATAGTCGTGGGCAGGAAAAACCAGGGTCTCATCCGGCAGGGAGAAAATCTTCCGGTTAATGGCGTCGTATTGCTCTCCAGCGTCGCCGCCGGCGAAATCGCAGCGGCCCGTACCATGGATGAGAAGCGTGTCCCCGGTAAAAACTCGATCGTTCGTGTACAGGCTAATACCATCGGGCGTGTGACCCGGGGTAGAGAACACCCCGAGTCTGATCTCCCCGATAAAGATACACTGCCCATCATCCAGATGGATATCGACGTGCGGTGCTGGAGCCCGACGGTGCATGATGACCGGCGCGCCGGTCAAATCGTGCAATTCCCAACTCGCAGTGCGGTGGTCAGCATGGGTGTGAGTGTCGATAACGGCATCTAGTTTACAACCGTAATACGCCAATATGGCTAGATACCGATCAACCTTCTCTTTGTTTGGATCGATCAAGGCTGCTTTATGGGTGTTCTCACAAGCCAGAAGATAGGTCTTACATTTGCCGCGGTTTAATTCGCGAAACAGCATACTCGTTCCTCCTTTGCGGGAGTGCAATCGCGTGCTGGTCTCAAAAGTCCTGGGGACTCTGCCAGGCTGGCGGGGAGGGTGCGGTTAAAGGCGGCAGTGCTACTTGTCGAGGAGCAGATTCCTGACGCCGCCAGAGACCCTCGGTCAACCGGTAGAGATACATGCCTGCGACCATAGCTGCGACAAAGATTACCACTGATGCCTGACCCGATGCTAGGGAGGTCACTGCCGGTCCCGGGCAAAAGCCGCCGAGGCCCCAACCGATACCAAAAAGAGCGGCGCCCGCTACCAGACGCGGATCAATATCTGTCCGCGTCGGCAGTGAGAACGCCGCGGCGAACAGTGGTGAAGGACGACGACGGATCAACTGATAGAGAAACGTGTGTACCAGGATCGCTCCGAGCATCACACAGGCGAGGCTCGGGTCCCAGTCGCCGAAGAAATCGAGGAAGGCGGTGACTTTGGCAGGCTGGGTCATACCGCTGAGGCCGAGGCCAAGCGCGAAGACAAGACCTGAGACAAACGAGGCAATCAAGGTATTCATAGAGCCCCTCCCAGGAGGTGATTAATAACATAAACGGTGGCTACGCCTGTGGCCATGAAGGCAGCCGTGGCGATGAGCGAACGTTTCGATCCCCGACTCAGGCCACAGACCCCATGACCGCTCGTGCAGCCATTCCCCAGGCGGGTGCCGAAACCAACCAGCAAGCCAGCCAGAATCAGCGCAGCCGCAGACCGGGGAATGCCGATCGCGAAAGTCTGGGGAGCGAAGAGTTTGAGCAGGAATCCACCCGTAAGCAGGCCGCCCACAAAAACGACCCGCCACCCGGTATCGTTCTTCTGCGGACTGAGCATCCCTGCTACGATGCCACTGATGCCGGCGATCTTCCCGTCAAAGAGCAGTAGTAACGAGGCGCTCAGGCCAATGAGCATCCCGCCAATAAGTGAAGCGATAGGGGTGAAGTGTTCCATCTCTTGACCTCAGGAGTTTTCTGTTATAACCATATTGCTAAGTAGCAATATAAAGAATTCCTGTCAAGAAACCGACCATGGCACAAGCGAAAAAGGAACTCTCCGATGCGGCTCTGCAGATGATCGCCGACCGTTTCAAGGTATTGGCTGAGCCGATGCGCCTCAAGATTCTTCACACTCTGTGGGATGGCGAACTGACGGTGGGGGAGATCATCGCGGCGACCACTGCCCTGCAGGCGAATGTCTCCAAGCACTTAGGGATTCTGCAGCAGGCAGGCCTGGTGAACCGGCGCAGAGATGGTCTAAACGTCTATTACCGCATCTGTGATGAAACGGTCTTTGCCCTGTGCGAAGCGGTCTGCGCCAGTCTCCACGACCGACTCGCCGCGCAGATCGGTGAAATTACCGCTGCTGTGCCCAGACGCAAACGTGCCTGACAACAGCGTCGAGGGTCTGGGAAAAGGCTGGCTTTGAACGTGCACCCTGAACTTCCAGCCCCTGGACTCTAGACTCTAGCTCCTGGACTCTAATACTTCGTCACGATGAAAATGAGGGGTTGTCATTCTGAGCCGCAGCGCCGCGGAGGCTCAGAATCTCATGAAGCGACAGACTGAGAGCGAGATTCTTCGTCGCGGAGTTTATCCTGAGCGAAGTCGAAGGGCTCCTCAGAATGACATCCATCAAAACCATCGTGGCAGACTGCTAGACGGTTTTAGGTTGTGAGTGCGTTGACTTCTTCCTCGGCGAGCTGACGCACATCAGGGAAGTTTTCCAATGGCTCTCTGCTCACGAAAAAGACCGCACGGAGACCGAGAGGAACGATGGTGAACCCTTCTTGTTTACTCATCCCGGAGAGCGGACGGTTCCAGCGCTTTGAGACGAAGAGTGAAACCTCCTCGTTTCTACTGCGATACACTAACTGGACAAAGACACGACCCAAGGGATAGCAGACCCGTGCGCCCTCGAGATGAAAGCCCACCGGTCCTAAATTTGGCAGATCCTCCAATCCTTCCTGATGCAGGACGTCTTGGACGCTGCGCGGATCGAGCCAGGCGAGAGAGAAGGGCTGAGTCGCGTTCAGTTGCATCTCCCCGATAAGGGCCTCGCTAAAGGCCGAAGCCTCGGGGTCTGCCGGGGCGGAAAAGAGCTGTCGACCAACTACGAGAAAGAGCAAGACTGCGGCTGCCGCTCCTACTCCGCGCCAGGGCCGTGCCCAGGCCCACGGAGAAAAGAGCGCTAAGATATTACCGCGCACTTCGTCGAGGCCCTCAAGCGGAACGTGGCCAGCGACTCTGAGCCGTTGGTCGAAACGCCGGAGAGCTTCCATTTCCCGCTGGCAGGGGGCGCAGTCTTCCAGATGTTCGGCTACGGTGAAGGTATCCTGGGCACCGAGTTCGTTATCCACAAACGGGCTTAACAGCTTGCGAATGTCTTTACATTCCATGGCCCGGAGTCCTTTCTTTGGCTGCAGTGACTGGTGCAGTCAACCAGCGGCGGAGTTCGCGCCGCGCGCGGTAGAGCCGTGACATGACCGTTCCCATCGGAATATCGAGCATCCGCGCGGTCTCTTTGTAGGGAAATCCTTCGACCACCACGAGCCATAATACGTCGCGAAATTCCGGAGCTAGATGACTGACGGCGGCCAGGATATCTTGCCGGTTGCCGCCTTCAGCGTCAGGGAAAAGTGGAATAACCTTGTTCGATCCTTCTACGTCTTCAGCCTCGGCCAACGGGTCCCGCCGTTTCTTCCCCGCCGCTTTTTTTAGCACGTTCAGTAGGATGCGGAACAGCCAGGCACGGCAATTCGTATCCGGCTGCACCCTAATTCCCTCCTTAGCCGGTAAAATTCTCGCAGGTTTTGCTTTATTCCCTATGCACCAGGTTATCAATACTGTTCAGCACAAATACCGCACCTGGGGCAACACTCCGCCGGTCTCACCACCGGGGGTTTCAACCCCCGGCTACCCTCAGGCCAGCACGGCCTACACCCAAAGATAAAGCACTCCGTTCTCTACTTTGCTGGGATAGACCGTGGCCCGGGCTGGACGCTCGCTGCTGCCGTCGCGTAAATCGAACCGCCACCCGTGCATCGGGCACTTGATCCCTCCGGCAGCGTCGATGAAACCGCGAATAAGGGGGCCGCTCCGGTGAGGACAGCGGTTCTTGATGGCATAAATAACTCCCGCCAAATTGAAGAGGGCAATCTCAATATTGTTGATCCTGACGAGTTTGCGTCTGCCAGAGGGTAACTCTTCTAGGCGGCAAGCTTCGATCCAGTTCTCGGAAACCATGTGAAAACGTAAAACGCGAAATCTAAAACGTAAAGCGTAAAACGTAAGAAACAGCTAGAAGTCCGTCAATGTGAATTTGCGGGGTACTGTCATTCTGAGCCGGAGCCCTTCGACTGCGCTCAGGATAAACTCCGCGCAGGCGAAGAATCTCATGCAACGACAGACTTGTAGCGAGATTCTTCGTCGCTTCGCTCCTCAGAATGACACCTCTCAGAATCACTCGGACACAGTGCCAGTGGTCTTGCCCGAGAGCCACTCATAGTTGCCACTGTACATATCTTTGCCCCAGGTCTCCGGCGTCAACTGGAAATACTTGGTCAGAAGATCAGGTAGGCGGGCGGGCGCTTCCCCAGTCAGGATGCGCTTCACTACCTCCTGATGGTTGGCGTAGCGTTCGGGCTCTTGTAGAAAGATCCAGCGGCAGGGCTCCGAGCAGAAGATGTACTTGCGGCCGTTGGAGACCAGCGTATTGGCCGCGTTTTTGCGCGGCGTACCATTGCACAGGACGAGTTGACACAGGTCACAGAAAGTCACCATGGTCGTCCCATGCACCGCCATCTCGTTTTCACTCCCCGGCCCCACTTTTCGCCACCGCTCTTCTATCTGCTCCCAGACGGCAGCCATAGAGTCCCAGTACTTGGGATACTTCTGGCGCAACCATTTCCGCTCCGCCGGACTGGGCACGGCGCAATCGAACCAGAGCGTGGCGCGGTAGGTATAAGCGCTGGCGTAGACCATGTGGTGGTAGATCTCCAACTCCTCCAGGAAAGTGTCCCAGTACCAGGGCTTCTTCAGGCCGAACTCGTCCAGGGTGCGCACGAACTGGTCGATGATCCACTCTTCCATGAACTCCTTAAATGAATAGGGGCGCTGCTCCAGCGGTGTCAGGTAATCCATGCTGAACCCGGTGAGGATGGAAATGAGGAGCCAGTTCCGCCAGAACCATTTGTCCAACAGATACTGCGCATACGCCGGGTCGTGTTTCATCACAGTGGCAAGGACCGGCTGACCGATCTGGGCATGTCTGGCCTCATCGGTTTGAATGCTGGTCACCATCTTCTCGAACATATGGTCGCCCGCCTTGTCCGCCAGGGCAGCGAGGCCGACAAACTGCAGGTTGGTGAATCCAGTTTCGAGCACGACGTTGGTAGCGATGTGAAACTCGATAGCATTTTGCCCCATTGTCAGCTCATCAAAGAGGTGCCGGACGGCGATGGCGACCCAGTTGTTGGTGTGGTGAAACTTGTGAGTCCAGTCGAACTGGGCATCCCAACGCACTAACTCATGCAAAAGCAGCAGAGGGATTTGCGTATGGCGGAACTCATCCAGGGCGCCAAAGGTGGCCATCGTACGCCAGGCGCTATCGCGTCCGAAACGCGCTCCTCTCAGGTTCCCGGTTACTCCCGTGAACTCGGCCAACGGTAAGACCGCGGCGTGCATCTTCAGGCCATTGATCCAGGGGATGGCCAGCTTCTGGACATCCTTCAGCCGCCCGACCGCGTCGCGCACCGCGTAGACGGCACTGTCTTTCTCATATTGGTTGTCCACGTACTCGCGGTAAGAGGTCTTGAAGGCCTCCTCCCACTCCTGCCACTCAGCATGGGGCAACCACGGGTGACCACTGATCACTTCCGGAAAGACCTCTTCCTCCCGCACGTAGGAGTACTCCCAGTCCAGCTTCCGCGCCAGGTGCAGCCATTGTTCCCGCTTGAGCATGTAATCCCCCTTTTTGACGCCGGCTTTCTGACTTTGCCCACTCTGCCACAGTCGGAGCAGGAAGTCGTAACAAAAGGGTGCAATTTCGGTGTAATTTTGGTAAGACTCGCACCATGGAGGCACAACCCCCGCTTCTAGTAAGCGAATCGGTATTGAAGAGCTGCATTCGCGAGTTGCGCAAGGCGCTGGCGGATGCGGCGCAGACGCCGCAATACATTGAGACGGTACACCGGCGGGGATATCGGTTCATTGCCCCCCTCAGCACGCCTTCACCAGTTGTCAGTCGTCAGTTGTCAGCTATCAGTAAGCAGAAACCCGCCGCTTCTCCTCAACTAGCAACTAGTAACTGGCAACTGACCACTCCCCCGGTCGGGCGACAGGCCGAGCTTGCACAACTACACAAATGGTTAGAAGAGGCACTTGGTGGCGAGCGCCAAATCGTTTTTATCACGGGTGAGCCGGGGATTGGTAAAACGACGGTGGTGGAGGCCTTTCTGGCACGAGCCGCGGCTGAGGGTGAGTTATGGATCGGCCGTGGACAGTGCATCGAACACTACGGGGCAGGCGAAGCTTACCTGCCAGTGCTAGAGGCGCTGGAACGGCTGTGTCAGGAGCCTGGGAGTGAGGGCCTCGTCGAGTTGTTAGACCAGTATGCACCTACCTGGTTGGCGCATATGCCTTGGCTTCTTAGCGCTGGCGACCTTGAGGCGCTGCAGCGCAAAGTTCTGGGAGCTACGCCGGAGCGGATGCTGCGGGAGATGGCCAAGGTGCTGGAAGCCCTGACGGCGGAGCGGCCGCTCGTGCTCGTGCTGGAAGACCTGCACTGGAGCGATTATTCTACTTTGGACCTGATTTCGTGTCTGGCGCAGCGCCGCGAGCGAGCCCGGTTACTACTGATTGGTACGTATAGGCCGGCTGAGGTGCTGATGAGCGGGCATCCCTTACAGTCGGTTAAGCAGGAACTGCAGATCCACGGGCACTGTAAGGAACTTTCGCTGACGCTGCTCAGCGAGGCGGCGGTAACCGAATACCTGGAGCGGCGGTTTGCCTTAGAGGGAGGGGCACGGGGTGCCGTGCCCCTCCGCAGCCTGGCGCACATGATTCACCAGCGTACGGATGGTAACCCGTTGTTCATGGTCAACGTGGTAGGTTACCTGATAGCACAAGGAGTAATGTTCGCAGATGAGTCTCTAGATAAAGTGCGGGCTAGAATCCCTGAGAGTCTGCGGCAGATGATTGAGAAGCAAGTCCTGCGGCTCAGTCCTGAGGAACAACGGGTGCTGGAGGCAGCGAGTGTGGTGGGGATGGAATTTTCGGCGGCGGCGGTCGCTACAGGGATAGAAGAGCGAACGGAGGAAGTCGAGAAGCGATGTGAGGCGATGGCACGACGGGAGCAGTTTCTGCGAGTGAAAGAGTTGGAGGAGTGGCCAGACGGGACGGTGTCGGCACGCTACAGCTTCCTCCATGCCCTGTATCCGGAGGTGGTGTACACACGAGTGGCGGCGGGGCGGCGTATCAGCTTGCATCGACGGATCGGCGAGCGGGAGGAGGCCGCCTATGGCAACCAGGCAGCAGAGATCGCGACGGAGTTGGCAGTGCATTTTGAGCGCAGCCGCGATTACCGGCGGGCGGTGCACTACTTAGAGCAAGCGGCCGAGAAAGCTATCCGGCGCAGCGCTTATCAGGAGGCGATAGGCCACCTCACGAAAGGGCTGAAGTTGCTCGAGACTTTACCGGACACTCCCGAGCGTGCCCAACAAGAACTCATGCTGCAAATCGCTCTTGGTTCGGCACTGATGGCGACCAAGGGTCAAGGGGTCGCGGAAATAGGAACCGTCTACGCTCGGGCACGCCAACTGTGTCAACAGGTAGGCGAACCTTCTCAGCTCTTCACCGTCTTGCGCGGACTTCGATTCTTTCATGTCGGGCGGGGGGAGTTACAGGTGGCGCACGAGCTGGCGGAGCAGCTCGTGACTCTAGCTAGAAGTGTCCAAGATCGAGATCTACTCCTGGAGGCTCACAGAGGGCTAGGAGCTAGCTTGTGCTGGCGGGGGGAGTTTGCCCTTGCCCGAGAACAGTTGGAGCAAGGGATTGCTCTCTACGATCCGCAGCAGCATAGCTCCCATGCCTTCCTCTATGGACAAGATACTGGCATATTTTGCTGGGTGTACTCAGCCTTTGTCCTCTGGGTTCTTGGCTATCCAGACCAAGCTCTGCAAAGATGCCGCGAAGCGCTTACCTTAGCCCAGCAGGTGTCTTATCCCTTAAGTTTGGCCTTTGCCCTGCACCATGCCGCCTGGCTTCATCAATTCCGCCGGGAGGAGCAACTGACTCAAGAGTGGGCAGAGGCAACCCTTGCACTCTCAACCGACCAAGGGTTCGCACTCTACGTGGGGATGGGGACGCTATTACTGGGCTGGGCGCTGGCGGAGCAAGGACAAAGAGAAGAAGGGATTGCCCAGATACGCCAGGGCTTGGCTGCTTGGCAAGGCATAGGAATGGAGCTGTTGCGGCCGTATTACCTTGCCCTACTGGCCGAAGCGTACGGCAAAGCAGGACAGATAGAGGAAGCGCTTACCCTGCTAGCTGAGGCGCAGGCTGTCGTACACAGAACCAGGGAGCGCTGGTGGGAGGCGGAGCTATATAGGCTGAAAGGCGAGCTAACGCTCGTCCAGTCTAGCGTCCAGCGTCTAGCGTCTAGCGTCCAGCGTCTAGCGTCTAGCGTCCAGAGTCTAGGGTCTAGCATCAAAAAGAGTCCAAAGTCCAAAGTCCAAGCTCCAAAGTCTAAAGTTAGTATTCCGCAATCCACAATCCGCAATCCACAATTGGAAGAGGCCGAAGCCTGTTTTCTGCAAGCGATCGAGATTGCTCGCTGCCAGAGTGCGAAGTCGCTAGAACTGCGGGCGGTGATGAGCTTGGCGCGGCTATGGCAGAGACAGGGAAAAAAGAAAGAGGCTCGGCAGATGCTCGCGGACATCTACAATTGGTTCACCGAAGGGTTTGAGACGAAAGACTTGCAAGAGGCCAAGATGCTGCTGGACGAACTATAGAAAAGCTACAGCAAGATGTGGAGTGAAGAAAAGCTCTGACTGTTTGTGTGCCACTGGCGGCTTGTCCGCCAGTGCGACCGGACAGCACGGGTAGCAAGCTACCCGTGGCACCCAAAAATCCACATCTTGGTGTGTTTTCCCTATAGAATAAGTAGGATACCCCATGCGAATTTTTCAAGGAGGTGACCATGGGTACGGTTTTAGTCACGGGCGCGGACCGCGGCATTGGGCAGGCGCTGTGCCTGCAACTGCATAAGCGCGGCGAGACTGTGATCGCCGCGTGTTTAGAGGACTCTCCGCTGCTGGCAGGGCTCGGGATGCGCGTGGAGCGTCAGGTCGATGTGACTTCCGATGCCGCGGTGAAAAGCTTAGCCACCCGCCTGGCCGGCACCAGGCTCGACATTCTCCTCAGCAACGCCGGGGTGTTACGGGAGGGAGGATTAGGAGCGTTGGACTTTGCCGACCTACGCGGCCAGTTTGAGATCAATGCTCT
>JACQEL010000852.1 GCA_016200595.1 Deltaproteobacteria bacterium | reverse complement strand
GGGGCGTCTCTACACTGCGCGGTATGGTCCGATAGGAAAGTGAATCGGATATCGCCCGATGAAGAATCCAAAAATTCTAAGCCCCTCCGTTTCATTTTGCGCACCACCTCGGAGAGTCTTTGCTACTTCTTTCCTTTCGCCTGTTTATAGAGCTCTTCGCGGCCCTGCCGCAGGTCCCCCCAAGCCAGGTCTTCCTCTATGGTTTCCTGGGCGACAACAAAACGGTAACTCGCTAGGACGTAGGTATCGACTTGGCCTTCGTCCATTAAGGCTTGCTCGCTCAATGCCAGATACTCACGCATGACAAAGTCTCCACCTCCAGGGTGGAACAGTTGGCCATCGCCCTGCGTGTACGCAGCGCGGAGTTGTCGAGCGGAAAGTTTCAGGGCAAGCGCAGCTCCCAGCAGGATCGAGAACGGTTTCCCCTCGGCATAGTAACAGAGACCGCCGAACATGCGTTTGATCGTCACGCCGCGGAGACCTAAGCGCGCGACCGCATCTTCCACGGTCGCCTGATGCAGCGGTGGCGGGCGCCGAGGCCGGGCAAGTTTCACCGCCTCGGGGGAACTTTCTTTACTTCTCATGCCCTTTTCCTAGCACAGGCGGTTGCAGGGAGACCACCATTTATGTCACCATAAGCCTCTAAATTCTGGGGAAGAAAACATGGCGATGAAAATGCTCATGCCCACTGTTGTTCTGGGCGGGTTTCTCTTTCTTGCCTGTTCTGCTGCCTTCGCTCAGGGGGGAATTTATAAATGGACCGATGCCAAGGGCAGCCCCCATTTTTCCAACACTCCGACACGCGAGGCTGAAGTTGTCGATGATCTCCTTCCTCCCGCTTCTAACTTTGGACGGCAAACTGAGCCTCCCCTGCCAGCTATAGCTTCAACCGAACCCGTGCCGCAAGCTCCGGTCCCCCCTGCCGAGGCAAACGAGCCACCCCCAAGTGAATACGAGGCACCTCCACCAGCAAGCGAGCCGCCAATCGGAGAACCAAGGGCAGCGGAGAGCCCAGGATTACCAGCTGCCGGGCCGTTTGCCGGTCCGGTGCCAGCGGCAGTGGGCGCTCAGCCTGCCCCAGTCGAACCTGACGAATCTGCCGAAGGCGAGAGCGAAACGGAATGACCTAAACCTTAACGAGGGGAGAGCACCAATGAAAGCACTGGATCATATTAAAATTCTCGACCTCACCCAATTCGAGGCTGGACCGTCGTGCACGGAACTTTTGGCGTTTCTTGGCGCTGAGGTCACCAAAGTCGAATCGCCGAAAGGGGGGGATCAGGGACGCTACTTGATCACCGATAAGGCGGGGGAAGACTCCCCATATTTCCTGCTGCTCAATGCGAATAAAAAAAGTATCACCGTCAATCTGAAAAATCCCAAAGGAGTGGCGCTCTTCAAACAGCTTGTGCCCCACTTCGATGTGCTCGTCGAAAACTATGGTCCCGGAGCGATTCAAGAACTGGGCTTGGGCTACGACGTCGTGCGTGAGCTCAACCCCCGGATCATCTACGCTCAGGTCAAGGGGTTTGGTACCTACGGACCGTACTCCGGCTATAAGAGCTTTGACATGATCGCCCAAGCGACTGGCGGCGCGATGAGTGTCACGGGCACGCCGGAGACCCAACCGCTGAAGCCCGGCCCCACCATTGGTGACACCGGCACCGGCGTCCATTGCGCCGTCGGCGTGCTGGCGGCGCTCCTCCAACGCGAGAAGACCGGCCGCGGCCAGCGCTTAGAGGTCTCGATGCAGGACGCGGTGGTCAACCTGAGCCGGGTGGCAATGATGGGCCATTATTTGGGAGATGTCCCGGCGCAGCGTCGCGGCAACCGGGTTACAGCGCTGGCGCCAACCGACTTGTACCCCTGCGCGCCCGGCGGTCCTAACGACTATGCGTTCCTCATCACCACCACTCCGGCAATGTGGGAGAGCTTGCTCACGGCTATCGGACGGAGCGATATTATAGTTGATCCGCGTTTTGCCGATCAACGCAGTAGGAACAAACATTTTAATGAGCTGTTTGACGCGATTGCCGCCTGGACGCGGGAGCGCGATAAGTTTGAGGTGATGCGAGTATTGGGCGAGGCTGGGGTCCCCTGCGGCGCCGTCCTGGACAGTGGAGACGTACTCGCCAACGAGCATCTCAAAGCGCGTGGCATGATCACCACTATTCAGCACCCGACGCGCGGGACTTTCACCATGCCCGGCTGTGCAGTGCAACTGTCCGACTCACCAGTCGAAGTCCAGCCCGCACCGTTGTTGGGTCAACAGAACGGCGAAATCTATGGCGCGCTGCTCGGATTGACCAAGGCCGACTTAGTGGGGTTACAGGAAGAGGGGGTCATCTAAACCGGAATGCACGACATGAGGACACTGTTCGTAGCTGCGTGGGTAGGGGCGAAGCATTTGCGTGTCAGGCTCCTCACGGCGTTGGTCTATACGGGGCAAATGCTTCGCCCCTACGCTGGACAGGCGCTAGGGTCGTGTGTACCAATCTTTTGCCTCCTGGTTTAGGGCATTGAAGTTGTGAGGCCGCCGCTATTCGGAGTATACCGTATTGCCCCAACGAGCTGCGGCCACTGAGTCAGCAGCTCAGTGAGCCGCAGGGCAGGCAGCGGGCTCGGAGTAGGGCAGGCTGTGCCTGCCGAGAGAGAGGGGAAGGGAAAAGCGGAGAGCAGGAGGAATCCAGGTCGTGGTGTGGTCCGCATCTAGCACCTAGTTAGACGACCGTTCCTGCATAACAGCATCGAGTAACTAGCCGATTTCGGTATCGATAAAACTCAGGGAGCCCACTCTCAATTTGTGACCTTCCCCCCTTGACAGAGGTGAGATGCCTAACATATGCTACTACGATTTTTATAAAGCCAAGGGTAGTCCAGAAAATATTGGGGCAAATGAGAGGCGTATTCGTTTGTATCTTGCACATTGGGGGTTACAGAGGCAGCCGTTCGAAAATACCCTGGATCTCCGCTTTCTCTACCTCTCTTCTCAGCACGAAGAAGCCCTGAGCCGGCTTTCTTATGTCATAGAGAGCCGCAAGGAAGCGGCCGTTCTCACCGGGGAGGTGGGCTGTGGAAAGTCGTTACTTTGCCGGACTCTCATGCACAAGTTGTCAGAAGAAAACTACACTGTGGGTTTCATCCCCAACCCGCAATACTCGGCTCTCGAATTCCTCCAGGCCCTGCTGTTCTCGCTGGGAGAGCGTGAGCTACCGGAAAAGAAGTTGCCACTGCTGGTCGCTTTGCAAAAGAAATTGGGGGAAGAAGCGGAGAAAGGCAAACACTGTGTGGCAGTCATCGATGAAGCCCATCTCATGAGTGCTACGACTCTGGAGGAGGCGCGTCTTCTCCTGAATTACCAATTCCCCGACCGCATTATCTTTACCTTGATCCTGGTGGGCCAGCCCGAGTTAAAGGACCTGGTGGAGCAAAACAGACCGCTAGACCAGCGGGTCTTTTTGAAATATCATCTATTCCCGCTTGCGCTCGAAGAGACAGCTGCTTATATGACCTTTCGGTTAAAACAGGCGGGGCTACTGGAGAATGTCTTTTCTCCGACAGCGATAGAACAAATCGCGGCGGTGACGGGCGGCATTCCCCGGCGGATTAATACAGTCTGTGATCTCTGTCTCCTGGCTGGGTATGGGGCAGGAGTCAAGCAGATCAACGCTGATGTTGTTAACGCTGTGGTTACTTAAGACTGGATCAGTATGTCTTTGAAAATAAGCCAATTATTCAGACGACAAAAGACTACCGAGACGGAGGTTTCCCATGTAATCATCCAGGAAGGAGGAAACCTGGAGGAAGGGCGGAGAGATGCTCCCCTCGCCCAGGCGCGACCCCCTACTGAAGAGCCAAGGGCGAGAGATTTCCCGATTGCTGCCACACTGAGAGAAGACCGCGAAGCGGAAGAGCGAGTGAGTATCTCCGCAGCCTGGACTATCAAACAGACAGAGAACGCCGCTCCTCTACCACCGCGGGGGGAACAACTTGCCCAGGAAGAGCAAGAGGTCACGGTAGAGACGCTCCTCTCGGTTTCGCCTGCCCCCCCCGACCCTTCTTCCGCAGTTGCCTTATCTTTTCGCAACTTGAGTCAACAGCGCCTGGGTGCTTCCTCTGCAACGAAGACTTCTCACTCTCGACGTGAACCTGGAGAACTGGCGCTGTCCACCCCTGAGACCGAGTCTCCCGAAACGCTCTTCCTCACGGCCCAGCAGTGCCTGCGGGGGAGCTTCGCGAACATTCACAGAGGAGAGCCGTTTCCTATTGGTCCAACCGCGGAGCTAGCTCGTCGCATTGCCGTTATGATGCTGACCTCGGCGCTCGCCCAGAGCACTGACAGAGAAAACGAAGAAGCAGCCTCATATTACCTCTTGCAACAAGCCGTTGCTTCTCCCTGCTCAGTCGTAGATGTCGCTTTGCATTCTGTGCACGTGTGTCTTTTTGCCGTCAAGGTCGGGATTGGCCTCGGGTATTCCTTGACGCAACTCACCGAGCTGGCCCTCGCCGCTCTGCTCCATGACGTCGGGATGTTGCAGGTGCCGAGAACCATTTTGGAGAAGCCTGAAAAGCTTACGGCAGAAGAATATGGGGTGATTAAGCAGCACCCCCTGTACGGGTATGAGATTCTCAAGGCAGTAGCAGCCCCCTGGAATTGGCTCGCCCAGATTGCTTTACAGGAGCACGAGCGAGAAAAGGGACAGGGCTATCCGCAGGGACTTACTGGGGACAAGATCCACCCCTATGCCAAGGTCATTGGTCTGGTGGACGTGTTTGACGCGCTCACCCATCCACGGAGTTACCGAAAGATACTACCGCCCTTTGAGGCGGTACGCACGATTATCCGGATGCGGGCTGAGGAGTTTTCCTTGCCGATTATCAAGGCCATGGTAGAACAACTCTCCTTCTTCCCGGTCCAGAGTTGGGTACAGTTAAATTCCGGGGAGATCGGGAAAGTGGAACATATTAATAGACGGAGTCCCTTGCGCCCGGTTGTGAGTATCGTGTACGGCCCCCACAAGGCTGCATTACCCAGCCCGAAGGTAGTCAATTTAGAACAAGACTCAGTCTTATATATTGTGAAATCTCTGGCTGCCGACGAAGTGGCCGAGGTGAGAGATGAAGCCGTCCGTGGCTAATCCATAGTGTGCCGACTAACTTGGACGCGCGGTATGGCGAGGCTGGTGGAGGCGCCTGGTACTCAGGAAAGGGTTTCTGTGCGGGGATGGATGCTTGGCCGGTATGTGAGAGCTTGCGCGCTTATCAGCCTGTGGCTCTTATCGTCCTGTGGCTTTTTACTAGAGCCCCGTCCTCCTGCTGCTATCACCCGTGAAACCCCTGTCAACACCGAACCGGCTGAAGAAGGACAGGCGGAAAAAATTAACCTGGCTTTCCCGGTGCATTTCGCAAAAAGTCGAACGGACCTCGATCCCCAAGAGCTGTTGGTACTTGACCAGATTGCCGAACTGCTGAAAAGGTTCCCGCGCGTGACCGCAGTTGTAACCGCATATCAGGATAGTCAGCGGGACGGCCTCTCGTCACAACGCCAGCAGTACGCCCTGCGTTATCTCTTCGCTAAGAGTATCACTCGCGCGCGGCTGACCACCGCAGATGACGCGGGGCAGATCAATGGCGAACGAGGGCGAGTTGATATTAGAGTAGGCTTCTCCGCGACCGATGCTCTTCCCCCACCCTCTGCAGACGGAGAGCTGAGGCCTGCTCACGCCAGCAGTCGGCCAAGTTCGGCGGGGCGCTGGCCACACCCCTTACAGGACGTAGCCTTAATGCCTTTCGGCGCCGAGTTCGATGCCCTCGCCCAGGTGTCTCCAGAGGAGCAGTCCGTACCTGACTCGGCTCCTTCGTTCAGTGTCGCGCCTGACGACTACCTATCGTTTACCGAGAAAGCCGGGTACCCAGAATACAAGATCGGTCCCAACGATGTCCTGGAATTGACCTTAAAGACCAAAGCCCGGACGCTGGAAGAAAAGTACCTTTTGACGGTCAACCCCGACGGGACCATCTCGCTGCCGTTTGTTGAGCCGATCAAGGTGGGGGAATTGACCCTCAGGGAGGCGAAAGCGACGATCGCGCAAAAACTGACGAGCCTCTATCGCGAGGTGTGGATTGATGTGTCGATCAAGGAATATCTAAGCCACCAAGTGCTGGTGTTTGGGGCCGTTTATCAAACGAAGAGTCTGCCCTTATCCAAGAAGACCACTCTCAGGGAAATTGTCGCTCTGGCGGGGACGAGTTTATTAGGGACGGGCGTCAAACCGGACCTTTCGCGCGTGATAGTCCGCCGACAGGACGGCAGGCTCGCTACGGTAGATCTGACCATTAGCGACACCCCCGCAATGAACGATTTTATCGTGGACGCGCGTGATGTCGTCTTTGTCCCACCCGCCCCAGAGGTGGTGGAGCGGGTGCTCGTGCTCGGGGATGTGCGTGGTCCTGGGGTGTTTCCGCTCTCACCCCATATGACCCCGATCGAGGCGATTGCCAAAGCCGGGGGATACACCGACTTTGCCAAACTGGAAAACACCCTGATTATTAGAGGGGACCTCAGCCACCCCGAGCTGATCACCTTGAACGCAAGGCAGGTTTTACAGGGCGGAGCCCTGCCAGCCGAGATTTTCCTGCGCAACGAGGATATTGTGTATATCCCGCGCACAACTCTGGGCAATGTCTACACGGTAGTCAGACCAGTCATTGAAATGCTGCGCGGTCCGGCAGATGTTTTGTTAGCCATACTCGCGATTAAGCAATTCTAAGGAAGGATTCCGGTGGCGGTTTCGTACGATCTCAACCTGCGGGATTACTGGCACGTGCTGCGCAAACGGCGCGCCGTCGTGGCCGTGGTCACGCTCTTAGTCGTGGCCTTCAGTCTGGGCTTCTCGTACTTGTTCCGCAAGACCGTGAGCTACCGTGCCACCGCCAGTGTCAAGATCGAAAAGACCATTACCCCAACCGGCCTCTTCATCGAAGCCTTGTCTTACAGCAGTGGAGATATGGTGGCCACCCAGGCTTTTGTCATCAAAAGCTATCCGGTGATGACGCTGGTGGCCAAGAAACTCGGGCTGGTCGACCAGAACCTGAATACCGAGGCAATCCAGCATGCTCCCAAGTTGCTGGCAACGGTGGTGGCTCTCGCGGGCAGGATTGATACCCAAAGAGAACAATCCACCGACATCATCCATATCAACGCCACCACCAACGATCCGACCTTCGCCCAGCAATTGGCCAATGCTACAGCCGAAGCCTTCCGCGAGTATAACCTTTCTGCGACCAACAAGCGTATCCTGGAGGCGAAGAACTTCATCGAAGCCCAGCTCGTCTTAGTGCAGCAAAGGCTCAAGGAGGCAGAAGAAGAACTGCGCACCTTTCGCCAAACCAGTGAAATTGTGGCGACTGACGCTCAGGCCTCAACTTTGTTGGCGCAGTTGGTGGCGGTGGAGAAGGACCTGCTCACTATTAAAGAGGAGCGGCGAGTGTTGGGCACCTTGCTCTCCGAGCTCAAGGAGAAAAGCCCTTCGCCTGCGCTGTCACCCAAGGATGGCGCTTCGCAGCAGCTTACCCAGAATCTTCCGCTCTTTCTGGCTGGAGACAGCTTAGGACCGATGCTCAGCAAGCTCCGCGATCAATTTGCCGACCTGACCTTGCAGAGAAATACCTTACTGCTGGATCTCACGCCCCAGCACCCCCAGGTGGAAGCCGTCACCAGCCGGATTGGTGAGGTCCTCTCTACCTCGGTCCGCGAGATCTCCACCCGCGACGCGGCCCTGGCGACTCGTTAGGCAGTCCTGCAAGACACCCTGACGCAGACCAAGAAGAAGATTGGCGATGTACCGGAGGCACACCTCGCGCTGGCGCGTCTGGAGCGGGAAGTGAGTGCGAATGAAAAGCTCTATACCGAACTGGCCAGTAAATACCAGGAAGTGCTGATCAAAAATGCCGAACAGATTGAAGAGGTCAGTATTATCCAACCGGCTCTGGCTCCGGGCACACCGATTGATACCACCTCCCCTTTCTCTGCCGTTATTTTTCTGGCCGTGCTCATGGGCGTGGTCTTAGGGTCGGTGCTCGCCTTTATCGTCGAGACCGTCGATACCTCCTTTGGCGCCATAGAAGATATCGAGTCTTTTCTCAACCTGCCCGTGCTCGGCGTGATTGCGCACATCGATCGGGCGGTGGTGGAGACCAGCCGCAAGGGGGAAGAGAGCGCTCCCACCCTCGGCGCGGGCAAGGAGCAGCCTCCTGGCTGGGAACGGCTCCTTCTCCTGCTCGCCCCCACGGCTTTCCCGTCAGAGAATTTCCGCGCGTTGCGGACCAATCTCGATTTTTCCTGTTTGGAGAAAGGGACCAAGACCTTGCTCTTTACCAGTTCCTCAGACGGGGAGGGCAAGAGCACGGTGGTGACGAACACCGCCCTTGCCTTTGCCCAAGCGGGCAAACGCACCCTGCTGATCGACGCCGATCTGCGCAAATCTGATCTTCACCGAGTGTTTGGCCTGGAGCACAGCCCCGGACTGAGCGATGTCATTCTCGGCAATACCCCCTGGCAGCAGGCGATCAGGACGATTACCGACCTAGTCGTGGGGAAGTACAATTTCGAGAAGTTTCTGTTCGCGCCCGGGATGGATCAACTGCACATCATGGCGGCGGGTACCACCGTCAGCCATCCCGTCGAGCTGCTGGATTCACGCCGGGCGGCGGAGTTTCTCGCCGAGGTCCGCGAGCAGTATGACGTCATTCTGGTGGACTCTCCCCCCGTCCTGGCAGTGGCGGATACGGTGATCCTGGGGTCGAAACTTGACGGGGTGATTATAGTGTACGAGTTCGGGCGCGTGGGACGCAGAGCCCTGCAGCACGCCAAGACCCAACTCGACAACGTGCAGGCGCACCTGTACGGGGTGGTGATCAATAATCTCCAGGCGGAGGCGAGCCCGGATTTCCACGATATCCACTACTATAAGAGCAAGTACGGGTACCGGTACGAACCCCTCCCAGCGTCGCCGCGCAAAGCCTCTCTGGCGAGCGGACGCCAGTGGGCGGCCCGATTCTGGCAGCTCTTCTCATGATGGCTCCAGGAGTGCGGCTCCCACGCTCCCTGGTTCCGAGTGTTGCTCTGCCCCTCAGTGTCGTGTTGTTCAGCGCTTCGGGGGCGGCGTTCATCACCCAGTTCTCGCCGCTGGTGGGCTTCGCGGTCACCGCCCTGTTTGCCGTCGTCGTCCTGTCTTTTATCAGCGTCGATTTTGGTCTCTACGTCTTGATCATTTCCATGCTCCTCGGACCAGAGATCCTCGTCGGCAACCTGGGCGCCGGGAGTACGGCCGGGCGCGGTATCACCTTGCGGCCAGAAGATTTCCTCCTCAGCACCATCTGTGTGGTTTGGTTGGCCCGCGGCGCCGTCGTGAAGGACCTCGGGTTGCTGCGTGCGACCCCGCTCAATCGCCCCATCTTTGCTTACACCGTGATCGTTATTTTATGCACGTTGTGGGGCATTATCACCGGGCGGGTCAGGCCGCTGGTCGGAGCCTTTTTTGCCCTCAAATATATCCAATACTTCGTGCTCTATTTTATGGTGGTTAACTATTGCCGGGATCGTGCCCATGCCTATAATCTCCTCCTGGCCCTCCTCATCACCTGCGCGCTCGCCTGCCTCTATGGGTTTACGCAGATTCCCTCGGGCGAGAGAGTCTCCGCCCCCTTCGAGGGAGAAAGCGGCGAGCCCAACACCTTTGGCGGCTATCTGGTCTTGATGTGCGCCGTGATTACTTCGTTCTTGCTCTCTCTCCCGCAGCCCAAAGTTCGCCTCCTCCTGTGCGCACTGGGCGGTATGGTGCTGATCAACCTGGCCGCCACCCTCTCACGCTCCTCCTACCTGGCTATGATTGCTTTCCTCGGCATGCTTATTACCCTCAGTGAGAAACGTATCCCGATCGTCATCGCCCTGCTGTTCTCGGCGATGCTTTTTCTCGTCGTGGCTCCCCGCAGCGTGGTCGAGAGGATTACCTTTACCTGGAGTCAGCAAGAAACCTCCGGGCAGATCCACGTTGGTCGGTTACGGTTGGATACCTCGACCTCGGATCGGTTGCAATCGTGGAAAGAGGTCTGGACGCAAGACTGGTTCAACCACCCGCTCCTCGGCTATGGCGTGACGGGCTATCGCTTTCTTGACGCCCAGTATCCGCGGGTCGTGGCCGAAACGGGCTTGGCGGGATTCGTCGTCTTCCTGTGGCTGCTCGGCTCTATTTTTCACCTGGGGCTTGAGCGCTACCGTACGACCAGAGATCCGTTCCTGCGGGCGGTGAGCCTAGGATTCCTCACCGGCTATGTGGGCTTGCTGGCCCACGCCATCGGCGCCAATACGTTTATTATCGTGCGGATCATGGAGCCTTTTTGGCTCCTGGCCGGGATAGTCACGATGATTCCCGCGCTTGAGACGGCTCCGGCCCAGCCTGAACCTGAGGCGTCTCTGTCCGTTCGCTATCGGAACTCCGCCAGATGAGGGAAAACTGCGGGTGACCAGTTTTCGCTCTCGACGCACGGATTGTTATAGTGAACCTAAATGAGATGTGCCGTAAAGATCTCTGCTTGCCCTTCGACTTCGCTGCGCGTAGCCTGTCCTGAGCCTGCCGAAGGGCTCAGGACGAGCGGTTTCAGTATCCGTTCGTGCTGAGCGTAACCCGTAGGGTGAAGTCGAAGCATGAACGGCGGTCACCACAAATGATTTAGGAGACCTATATCTCCCATCCCCCGTCCTGAGGAAGCTATGTTAATCCGACCTATTGCGGACCTCCGCACAGCGCTGAGCACCCTCAGGACCTCTGGTCTCTCTTGGACTCTGAGGCAGATAGTCGTGGCATTGGAGTACCGGCTAGGCCGGCGTTTCGATCAAAGACACGGCGTCGATACGTTTGCCTACGTCTCGCTCGCCAGCCTCGGCTTTGGTTCGGAGGAGCAGTGCCACGGCAGCGACTATCGTGCCACGCCGGTTCGTACGCTGCGGGCGCTCCTTTCGCGTCTCCCACCCGATCTCAGGTCCTTTACGTTCATTGATTTCGGCTCTGGCAAAGGACGGGCGCTGCTCGTCGCCTCTGATTTTCCCTTCCGGCGCATCATCGGCGTTGAGTTCAGCGCGGAGCTGCACCGAATTGCTGAGACTAACCTGCGCGTCTACCGCGGGCGCAAGCAGCGCTGCTTCGATTTGTCCTCCATGCATGCACGGGCCGAGGAGTTCTCGTTGCCGGAGGGAAACCTGGTTCTTTACTTCTTTAACCCGTTTGAGCAGGAGATTATGGAGCAGGTACTGGACGCAATAGTCCGTGCCTGGCAAAAGAGTCCACGTACGATCTACCTGGTGTTCTTTCGGTTGCGCTTCCTGCCTGTGATTAAGCGGTTGGGAATCTTTCGCGAGATCACGGTCCTACACTTACCTTTGGACCTCGCCCGGCCGCCTGGCTACGATAGCGCCATATTCGTTGCCGAGATGAAACATTAAATGATTCCTGCTATGGAACAGCCGACAGATGAGCACGCCGGGAACGGCCTGCGGCCTTATCCCGGCCTACGACTGAGAAAACGGTCTGTCTCCTCGCTCAAATGAAAACCGCTGTAAATGTACGGGTAAT
>JACQEL010000919.1 GCA_016200595.1 Deltaproteobacteria bacterium | reverse complement strand
GGTGAGTCCCGCTTCGGTGTAATGATGGGCCAAGAGTTCAGGCTGTGTGTCGTTGATATCTGGGAAGCGTTGCTCCAACACCCGAGCAATCTGCTGGTGATACTGCTGTCGGGTGCTCTTGAGCAAGGACTGATAGGCCGTGTCTTGAATCAGGGCGTGCTTGAAGAAGTAACGGGTTTGCTCTCCGACACCGCGTTGATAGAGAATCTCCGCTTCCACCAGTTTGGTGAGGGCTGTGCGTAAGTCGGTTTCGCTGACGGGTGCGACTGCGCGGAGCAGTTCGTACGAGAACTCGCGTCCCAACGTTGCCCCCAGTTGGGCTACCGGCCGCGCGGTGAAGAGCCGGTCGAGCCGGTCCAGGAGCGCTTCTTGGAGTGTGGTGTGGATATTCAACTGTCGGGGAGGACGGCTGCACGCCCCCACAGATTCCACCACGCTCTTGGTCAACTCTTCCACGAACAGCGGCACCCCGTCCGTCTTGGCGCGAATCTGTGCGATAACCTCAGCCGGGAGTTTGCTTCCTGCCGCTGCCTGCTCAATCAGCGCCTCTACCTGTTTTGAGCCGAGACGATTGAGCACTAGTTGAGAGATGTGTGAGCGTGGCTTCCACAGGGGAGTGAACTCCGGGCGGAACGTCAGGACCAGGAGTAGCTTGGTAGTGGGAATCTGTTCGATGAGTAAGGAGAGAAACTCTAATGACGACGGATCGACCCAGTGCAAATCTTCCCACACCGAGACCGTTGCTTGCCGTTCGGCCTGGGCCACCAAGAGTTGCAGCAGCGCCTGTAGCGTCCGCTCTTTCTGCTTCTGCGCCGTGAGATGCAACGGTGGGCACTGCGACGGCGTCGGTAAGGAAAGCAGCGCGGTAAACAAGGGCAGGGTTTCTTGCATGTTGTACAGTGCTAACGCTCGCTCGAGTTTGGCGATTTTCTCCTCGTCCGTCTCTTGTTGCGTTAGCAGCAAGGTCCGCTGCACAACGTCGATCAATGGATACAACGCGCTGTGTTGATGATAGGGCGAGCAGCGGGCTTCAAAGAGCAGAGAGCCTTCCTTGGTGACATGCCCTTTGAGCGTGTAGACCAGCCGTGATTTGCCAATACCAGGTTCTCCGCTGAGCAACATCACTTGTCCACGCCCCTCTTTGACTTGCTCCCAGCGGTCGAGGAGTAAGCCAACTTCCTGCTCGCGTCCGACTAATGGCGTCAGCGTAGTCTTTCCGTCCAGATGTCCGACACTCTGCCGCTCGCTCTGTACGTGGTAGACGGCAATCGGCGTGTCAATGCCTTTGAGGAGATGCGAACCAAACGGTTGGCACTCGAACTGACCGCCGGTCAAGCGTTGAGTGGCGGAGCTGACGAGGACGGTGTTGGGTTTGGCTAACCCTTGGATGCGTGCGGCGATGTTGGGCGTCTCCCCAAGCGCGAGTTGTTCCGTGCGTCCGCTGGCGCCGATGTTTCCTACCACCACTAGGCCAGTGTGGATGCCGATGCGGACTTGGAGGGTTCTGGACGAGACAGCAGCCCCCTCACCCTGTCCCTCTCCCACAGGGGCAGAGGGAACCTGTTGTTGTAGGTTCGCTATAATTTCCAACCCCGCCCGCATCGCCCGCCGCGCATCATCCTCATGAGCCACGGGGTAGCCAAAATAGACGAGCAGGCCATCACCCAGATACTGCGCAATGGAGCCTTCATGCCGCAGAATCACCCCGGCACAGGTCTGCTGATAAGCGCGGACGATATCGCGCAGCTCTTCAGGATCAAGCCGCGCAGACAACGCCGTCGACCCGACCAGGTCGCAGAACATCACCGTGAGCTGACGGCGTTCACCGGCATCTCTTCTAGCGTCCGTCAGTCTGTCGGTTTGGAGTCTCGAGTCGGACTGAGTGAGCGGTTGTCGTCCGACATTACCGCCCTGTTCGCCTTTTACCTCTTGCGCCTGTTCGCCTTCTGCATCCGCGCTTGTCCACACGAGGCCCCGTCCGTCTTCCTCAGTCACCTGCGGATCAGAAAAGAGCAGTTCGTCTTTGAGGTCCGCCAGCGTCTCATCATCAAGGTCAAACTCCCGCTTGAGCGCACGATAGGTCAGCTTCCCCGTGCGTTGCAGCAGTGCGCGGGCTTGTTCGACGATCTCGGAGAATTTCACCGCTCCTCCCCCAGCTCAGCCAACAATGCCTTAGCTTCTTGCAAGTCAACCGTGTCAAAGCCTTCGGTGAACCAGTTGTAGATGCTGGCTAACATTGCGTGAGCTTCGTTTGTCCTGCCTTGCTGTTGCCAGAGGCGAGCGAGGCTGACGGTGGCGCGGAGTTCGAGGGATTTGGCCTGCTGACGTTGGGCAATGTCGATGGCTTTCTGAAAATACGCTCCGGCCTCTGAGTGGGTGTTAGGTGTTAGGTGCTGGGTGCTGGCAACTTCCGACTGCGGACTTCGGATCGCGGACTCCGGATTTTCTTCGACTTGGGACTTGGGACCTGGGACTTGGGACTGAAGCGTAAGCGTTCCTTTCAGTCGGTACAGCTCCGCCTCGTAATACCGCTCCCCGGTTTTATTCACTACAGCAAGTGCCTCAGCTAACGTATTCAGCCCCTCTTCTGTCTGTTCTGCCTTCCCATACGCCCCGGTCAGCAAGGCTAGAAGATGCGACAGTTGCGACTCCGCCCCGGTGGCACGTGCAGCGGCCAGACCCCGACGCATCTGTGCAATCCCTTCCTCTGCCTGCCCTTGGTCGGCTAGTGCCCAACCTTGCAGAATAGTTCCTACCGCCAACCAAGTCGCAATCCCATGCTCGGTAGAGAGTGCGATCAAGGTCTCTGCTCGCTCTTGGGTTGCCTGCCTTTCTCGACGGTGCTGATGGAGCTGGGCCGCCCCGACCAGGGCAGTAGCCAGCCTATTAGGGTCGGACCGTTCCTGGGCGACAGTGAACGCTTCGTGGGTCCTCGCCAAGGCCTGCTCTGCATAGCCGAGACTCCACAGGGTCCACGCCAGATAGTTCCGGCCCATCACTCCAGGGGTTTGTCCGTACAGAACATCATCGGAGCGGTGCGAGTGGGAATCGTAGAGCGCAATGCTCTGTTCCAGGTGTGCGCGGGCTGGCGCCAACTCTCCCAGCAAGAATAAGGTAGCCCCTAAGGCACGGTGGGCTAAGACGAAGAAAGCCGGATCTTGCGAGTTCTGCGCCAGGGTGAGGAGTTGTTCCCCCCACTTACGGGCGGTCTGTAATTCCCCTCCTACGTGGTAAAACGTCCGGAGTCCCAAAGCAGTGGGGAAGAGCTGCAGAGTTTCCCCCACGTGCTGACACAGCTCCCACGCTCGGGTGTAGATCTGTCCTACTTCTGGGACGGCAAAGCCCTTGCCGTACGCCACCATTGGGCCGAGAGCGATTTGCACGGCCAGTTCCTGTCGCTTCCGCTCTAGGGTCTCAGGCAGGGCCTTGAGCAATTCCAGGGCAACGGTCAACTGACTGATCGCTTCCGGGTAGGCCGACCGCTGTACTGCCTGCTGCCCCGCAAGCTGTAAATACTCAATCGCCTTCTGCATGTTGCTGCTGCGACTGTAGTGATGGGCCAGGTCACCATAATGATCTTCTAACCGCGAGTGAAAGAGTGTTTCAAGCCCTTGCCCCGTCTGCTCATGAACCATCTTGCGCCGCTCGATTAACAAGGAGTTGTAGGCGACTTCCTGCGTCAGCGCATGTTTGAAGGTGTATTCTACTTCTGGAAAAGCCGGTTGCTCGTAGATGAATTCGGCGGCCTGCAACTGCGCGAGGAGTCCTTGCACCCGGTCTTCCGCCTGCCCCACTACTTGACACACTAAACTCAACGAGAACTCTTTGCCGATCACTGCGAGGGTCTGTAAGAGTTCTTTCTCTGGTGGCGGGAGCCGGTCGATGCGTGAGGCCAGGATGCCTTGCACCGTGGGAGGAATGTGAAGATCAGTCGGTCGGAGTGACCAGCCGGTCGCTCCGACATGTTGCTGCGCGGTGCCTGTCCTATGAGAATCGGGCAATACGCCTTGTTCTCGGAATGCCTGCACGATCTCTTCCATGAAAAACGGGTTACCCTCGGTCTTTTCCAGAATGAACTGCTTGAGTGGTTGGAGCGCACCGTCGTTTCCGAGTAGGGCTGTCAGTAACTCCTGCGAATCGTCTTGTTGCAACGGATCCAACCGCAGTTGGGTGTAGTAGGTCTTGTTGCCCCACTCGTGCCGATATTCCGGCCGATAGTTCACCAGCAGCAGGATTGGCGCGGTCGCTAGACTCTCGCTCAGCAGCGAGAGAAAGGCTTGGGTTTCACTATCCAGCCAGTGCAGATCCTCGAAGATGACGATGAGCGGTTGACTGAGACTCTCTCGCACCAGCAGCCGCTTGATCGCCTCTAGCGTGCGCCGCTTACGGACCTGCGGGTCCATCTGGCCCAAGGAGGAAGTTGGCTCGGCCACCCCGAGCAGCAGCAAGAGGTAGGGCAGCGTGTCTTCCAAGGCGCGATCCAAGATTAGCACCTTGCCCGTGACCTTCTCCCGCACCTGCCGTGCTTCATCCTGGGGCAAGATCTGGAAATAATTCTTCAGCAAATCCAGCAGTGGCAGGTAGGGGTAGGCTTTGCTATGCGAGACCGAGAAGGTCTCCAGCACCAGGCAACCGCGTTGTACGAGCAGCTTGAACTCATAAAACAAGCGCGATTTGCCCACCCCCGGCTCACCGACGATGCCGACAATCTGCCCGTGCCCTCCTGTGGCCAGCTCCAATGCCCGCCGCAACTGGTCGAGTTCGGGCTGCCGGCCGACAAAGCGGGTGAGCCCGCGGTGGGTGGCCACCTGTAAGCGGGTGCGCAGTGGACCAACTCCCAGCACTTCATAGATGGGGACGGGGTCGCTAACGCCTTTGACGCGCGCCGCTCCCAGGGACTTAAATTCGAAGTAACCTTCAGTGAGTCGCTGGGTGTGTTCGCTCACCACGACCGACCCCCCAGGCGCTAGCCCCTCCAGGCGCGAGGCTAAACTGGTGGAGTGACTGATGGGAGTGTATTCAGTACGCAGGTCGTCTTTGCGGATCGAGCGCAGCACGACATCGCCGGTGTTGATCCCCACGCGGATGTCAATATGCCAACCCTTCTCCAGGCGTAAGCGTTCGGCATAGCGTTTCATTTCTTCCTGCATGCGCAGGGCGGCATAGAGGGCGCGCTGGGGATGATCTTCATGGGCCAGGGGCGCGCCGAAGAAGGCAAAGATGCCGTCACCGGTGGACTGGACCACGTAGCCTTCGTAGCGATGGACCGCGTCCATCATGAGCTGGAGGGCAGGATCAATGAGGGAGCGGGCTTCTTCAGGATCGAGGTCTTCAATCAAGGCCATCGAGCCTTTGATGTCAGCAAAGAGGGCGGTGATAGTCTTGCGCTCGCCGTCCGTCGCGCCGCGGGCTTCCAGCGCCGCCTGCGCGGTCAAGATGCGCTCGGCGAGATGCTTGGGAGTGTAGCTCGCTGGGGACCGGGTATCAGGAATTGAGGGT